>JASHSZ010000417.1 GCA_030040815.1 Streptosporangiaceae bacterium | reverse complement strand
CTGGTACTGCCCGGCGTACGCGGTCAGCGGGTTGATCGCCGCCATCTCCCACAGCGGCACGCTCGAGCGCATCCCGCCTGGCGCCAGCGTCAACACCGGAAACCCTGTCCCCTGCGTGGTGTACCAGATCTTCGCCTCGCCACTGTCGACGTACGGCAACGGGGTCTCCCCTCGCGTCTCCGATTCCGTGACCCAGCCTATGGTCGGGCCGCCCGCTACGACCCGAATCGACGTGGTGCGAGGCCGCACAGAACTGGAGCGTCCGCGCAGATCTGCCGCGCCGCAGCGGCTCCTGCCGGCGCCCGGAAATTATCGGCGATCCGTGCAAACCAATCGGACACGACAGTTCTCAGCGGCATTCCAGCCAGGTGGCGTGCGACTCGTAATCGATCCGGGGCCGACGGACATGGGCGGCCTGGGAGTGATCCAGCAACTCGTCCTCGACCGCGTACCGGTGCAACCCCGCGATCGTGCACAACCGCCGCCTCACCATGGCCCGCGCCCGGCCCCTGGCTTCCAGGTCGCGCGCAACGCACTCGATATCCGCGCGGCGGGCATCGAACACGCGGACATGATGCTGCTGGCACCGGCTCACGTACTGCCGCAGGCCCAGCGCATATGCGTCGCGGGTCAGGCCGGTGTACCCGGCCAGGAAGCCAGCCGAAGCCAGCCGCTCGGCATTGGTGAACGCCGGCTCGGCGACGGCGATCACTGCGGACGGGCGGACAACTTGATCGTCGCCCCGGATCGCCGAGTCCGCGCGAGCGGCGATCGTGCCTGATGCGTCCTGCGCTGCGCGCAGAATGTCCGGCTCTGCCTCGTGTTCCGCGAGTAACTGACCGGGATGGGCATCGTGCGTGGCGTCCGGGTACGCGATCGTGCTGCCTCGGTGAGGCGGCTGTCTCTGTTGTCAGTCGTAGTGGCGCAGCTGTGGCCATATCTGGGCCCATGGCTGGCGGGGGCCGGTGCAGATGTAGACGTGGCCGCCCCATTGCTTGTTGTGCAGGCCGTAGGGATTGGACAGGATGGCCGCAAGCCGCACGTGGGTGAAGAACTTCAAGAGGGTGTAGACGTAGCCGGTGCCGCCGGCAGCGGGCCCTGGCGTAACGGCCACGATGGTGGTGGCGTGCGGATTGCCGGGTCCCCACCACCACTCGCTGTTCTGGCTGCTGACGGCGGTCGGCAGCCCCGTCCCCCGGCCGAGCTCGTTGATGGCCCCGGCCTCGCCGTAAGTGTCGGTGAAGAGCACGGCGCTGGCCCGCTGGCTGGGCGGCAGAGATGTCCACACCCCATCGACGGTATGGACCAGCTGGGGCCAGCCGACGGAGTCGCCCGTGTCCGGGTTCACGTTGGCGATGGTCTGGCCGAGGCCGGCCAGCGGGAGCACCGGCAGGGCTAGCGGCAGGGTCAACGCCGTGATGACCCCGGTGGCCAGCAGGAGGTTGCGCAGCCGACCCGGCCGCGCTTGCAGCCACCCGTCGATGGCCACCGCACCGGCGGCGGCCAGGTACACGTACGCGGCGGCCAGGTAGTAGATCTTCGCCCCGGCGGTGACCGCGAACAAGACGAACAGCAGCCCGTACGCCCACGCCAGCGCCCGCCACAGCGGCCGCCCGGACCGCCACAGGCACCACAGGCCGATCACCGAGAGCCCCGCCAGGAACCAGACTGTCATCGCCAGCTGCCCGGCGATCCAGGCGGGGATATTAAACGGCCCGCCATTTTCGCGGTTCAGCGCCTCGGTCATGGCGATCGTCGCCCACCCGTGCTGCGCCTGCCACCACAGGTCGGGGACCTCGAACGCCACCGCGATCACGGCGGCGGCCGCGAACCAGCGGTTCCAGATCATCGTCTGGCCGCCGCTGAGCAGCGCGCCGATGACTAATGCGATGGCGAGAAAGCTCATGCTGTGGTCGTCAGCCACCCCCAGGCCCGCGACCAGGCCCCCGGCAAGCCACCAGCGGCAGTCGCCGGTCCGCCCGATCCTGACCGCCACCAGCGCCAGGCCCGCCCACGCCAGCAGCGCATAGGCGGTCGTGTTCGCCACGTGAGCCGCCCCCAGCAGCACCGGGATCGGGCCGAGCGCGGCCAGCAGCTGCGCCCGCCGGGTGCCGCCGAACTCGCGGGCGGTCAGCCCGGCGACCACCACTGTGGCCCACGCCGCAAGCGCGGGCCAGACGCGCAGGCCGGGCAGCGACACCCCGAACAGCTTCAGGGACACCCACGCCAGCAGCGGCGCGAGCACCGGCTGATCACATAGCTGGCCTGCAGATGGCGGGCACAGTCCAGGAAGTACAGCTCGTCGACGTCAAAGCCGTACCGTGCCGACAGCGCCATCAGCACGGCGAACACGACGCCGCCCACCGCGATCACGCGCCGGTCGAACGGGCCGATATCTGGAAGCGGGCCGACGGGCCCCAGCTCTGGCAGATCGCCGAGCCAGGGGCCAGGATTTTCGTCCCGCCGGGTCAGCTCCTTGAACCGGGCCACCAGCGGCGAGTAGTCCCCGTAGTCCCCCAGGTCCGCCTGGCTGCTAGACAAGCGGCTACCGCCGGGAAATCCGGCTCACCCGAAACGACCCCGCGCCATTATGTTCCGGGCGGGTCGGCCCAGCTAGCGGTAATCCGGCCAGTACCTTCACTACAGTGCGTCGGCCCATGCCCCCGACCTCCGGATCTCGGTGAGTGTTCTGGCCCAGTAGGCGTTGCGGGATTTGCGGCCATTGCCGCCTGCGGAGTGCTTGCCGCGGCTCGGCAGGCACGGCGCATTCGTGACTGGTGCTCTGCCCGCGTCCGTCAGTACTAGTGCTGAAGGTCCGCTGCCACACGGCCGCGACCCAGTGGCTTCGGGCGGTAATACCGGCTCGACGCCCGGGTGAACAACAGCACGGTCGCGGGCAGGATCAGCAGCCAAGTCACGGCGGCGGCGGTCATGTCCGCCCGAGCATTCACCGTTGCACCCTGGCCTGCCGCCTGGAACATGGCCAACCAGTCCAGGCCGACGCCCACCACGAAGGCGAATCTGGCCAGGTTGCGTCCCCAGACAAGCGCCCAGGCCAGCAGCAGGCACACGCCGATGCCGATCACCCCGCCGACCTCATGCTTGACCACGCTGACGGTCACGGCGTGGTGCACCGCCGCGGCTGCCCACGGGGGATACTCGCGGGCGTAGGCCGAACCGACGCTGCCGGCCGTCGCGACATTGATGATCAGGTAGGCAAGCTGCGCCGCCACGCCGGCGCACATCAGCCCGACCGCAGCCCGGACGGAGCGCGGCGGCCGCCTCGGGGGCCATAGCCGCATCCGCATCGCGCCCTTAAACAGGTCGACGGACGCGGCCAGACCCGGCCGCTGCTGCCCATCCCGGGCGCAGGCCAGCAGCACCCCCAGGATCTCGTCCTCGTTTTCGCGCCGGTACGCCCGCGGGTAGCAGGCCAGCAGCCGCCGGAACCTGCGCTCCAGCCCGGCCGGCCTGCTCATCCCCCGCCGTCCGTCCAGCTCAGTCATCCCACATCTCCGGCCATGTCCAGCTTCAGCCGGCCAAGGGCGGCGGCGGCGTTGGCGTGCAGCCGGACCGCCTCTTCGGCGAGCCGCTGCTCCCCCACAGGAGTGAGCCGGTAGTAGCGGCGCAGCCTGTTCTCCACGATCTCCTCGCGGTCCACCGCGATCAGCCCGTCAGCCCGCAGGCGATCCAAAGCCGTGTACAGGGTTCCGGCGAGCAACCGGACCCGGCCGCCGGAGATCCCGGCGACGTCGGCGATGATTCCGTAGCCGTGCTGGCTGCCCGCAGCCAGCGCGGTCAGGATCAGGTAGGTCGCCTCCTGCATCGCGCGTGCGCCCATAAGAGCTTTATATATCGTTGGACTAGTCATTGCAAGCCCAGATCCGAGGCAGCCACCACGTATCCGACCAGGGGCTGGGCACCTGACCGGACGGCAACACCCTCACGCCAACGTCCCATATCTGCGCTGACTTCGAGCCCGTCGATCGTGCCCATCAGCCGTGCATAACGGCGGACACCGCGCGCGCATGAGTGACCAGGACCGACAGCACAGCGTGACCAACGCCGACCTGCACCGTGGTGCGAGATCGCCGAGTGTGCGCTCCCAGCTGGGTCCATGCTGGCTCGTGGAGGAGACGCGCAGATTGTCTTTTATGCGGCGGTCGGTCGCCAGTGGGAGTTGGCTTCGGTCGTTGACTGAACGCGGTTGCCGGTGGTTCGCCGGTCCGTTGGGCGTTTCGCGAGCAGGACTCAGAAACTCTGAGGCGACGCGAACCGGTAGAAGAACGGTCCACCAGCGTCGCGGACCATGGCTACCAGCATCGCCGCGAACTCTTCCTGAATCGCGGCGTTCTCCAGAGGACCGCCGTTGAGCGGTTCCATCCCGATATCGCGAGAGAGCTGCTCGACGGACGCCCGGGCGCTCTCATCGCCGACCCAGATGTTGTCTGGCCGGGACGAGGCCTTGGCGGCCTGATCGAACAGCTTGCCGAAATTGAGGTTGAACGCCTTGGCCGTGGGGCCGCCTGTTTGGGCCTTGACGTACTCGGAGATGGAGCGGTACCCGGCGGGGGGCGGAGATGGCGCGCGGGCACCCATTCGATTCGTCGCATCGATGACCACCTTGCCGTGCAAGCCGGCAACGCCAGCCAGGGCGTCCGGGACTGCCTCACCTGGCACGGCGAGCAGCACGACGTCCGCGTCGGCGGCGTCCCCGCCGTCTCGCCCGAGTTGGGTGACTTCGTGGCCGGCGGTAGTCCACAGCCGTCCGAGCGTGCCCCCGATCGTTCCCCTGCCGATTGTCGTGACCTTCATTAAAGGTTCCTGCCTTTCGCACCTGAATGGCCATTACGTTCTGAGCCGCGTAGCCGACGACTGACCAGAGCGAGTCGCAGGCCAGTGATCCCGGCCGTCATCGGCGGGCGATGGCGGACGTCTGCCCTGATTGCCCGAAGTGCAGCGATCAGGTTGCCGGTCTCCGTGGCGTGGACGCGAGGTTCACTCCACGTTTCCTGGTGTCTGCCTGCGACATTCCCCGTGAGGAGGTCGTTGACTCGGATGCGCTCACTGCCGGTCAGCAGCCGCTGGAGCGCCTCCGCCAACCACGGCTTGCGTCCGGCCGCGACGACTCGGCCTCGCACGAGCTGGCTGCGCCGGGAGACGCGGCCGTATGCGAGGACCTAACGCCAGGCTCGCGCGCCTCCACCATCGCCGGCAATTACGCGAAGTAATCGCAGTGGCCGGCAACGGACAGGTCGACATGGCCGCCGCTGGGCAGATTCAGCTGGCGGTCGTCAGCCGACACAGGGACCGTCGTGGCCCACGGCGCGAACGTGTGGCGCGCTCGCCGGGTCGACGGCTGAAGCCGCGTCCCGCGCGGATGCACCACCTCGAGCACGAACTGCGCCTCCTCGGCGCCAGGCAGAAGAACGGCAAGCCGAACCACCCCCAGACCCGGGGCAAGGTCGAAAGGTTCCAGCAGACCCTCAGGAAATGGCTGGCCGCCCAGCCGCCCGCCGCTACCCTCCCCGACCTGCAGGCCCAGCTCGACACCTTCACCGCCTACTACAACTTCTAGCGGCCCCACCGGGCGCTCCCGCACCGATGCACACCCGCCCTCGCCTACACCGCCCGGCCCAAAGCCACCCCCGGCAACCGGGCCGCCGACACCCACAACCGCGTCCGCACCGACATCATCGGCACAAACGGCGTCATCACCCTGCGCCACGCCGGGCGGCTCCACCACATCGGCGTCGGCCGGACTCACGCCCGACCCACGTCCTGCTGATCATCCAGGACCTGCCCATCCGCATCATCAACGCCGCCGCCGGCGAGCTCCTCCGCGACCTGACGCCCGACCCCGCCAGCAACTACCAGCCCACCGCACGGCCGCCCGGAACTTCGCGTTCGCCCCGCAAACGAAAGAACCCCGAACCCTGACGTGGGTCCGGGGTCATTCCTATGTCCTGAGAGATCACATTGGTGGGCCTAACGTGTCAGTGCCCGAACCCAGGCTGGCTCACGGAGGGTCCGGAAATCATGATTCGCCGGGTGCGGAACCACCGCGTTTGACGTCCTTCGGGCCGTCTTTCTGTGGACTTGTAAGGCACCTCAGGCGGACCTACTGTGCACCTTGCGGTGGTATTGGCCAGGTCCGGAGCGCCCGGATACTCGCTGGGACGTGACTTTTATGTTACGCTTGCTTCCATGGCTAGTCACACTGGCGCGGAGAGGTACTTCGAGACTCGCGCGGCGGGCAGCCCAGAGTACCGGGCAGCCCTCGAAGCCGCTCGCTCACGGATCGCCGCCGTCGACAGCGTGGTCCGGGCCCTGGATGAACGGCGCCGTGTTCTCGGCCTGTCCAAGGCGGAACTGGCTCGGCAGGCCGGCATGCGGCCCGAGGTGGTCCGCCGGCTGCTGGGCGCCGGCCGGGCCAATCCGACGCTCGCTACGGTGATATCCCTGGCCCGCGTGATGTCTCTGGACGTCACGATCAGCGGCCCGGGTCCTGCTGATACACCGTCCGGCGCTTCCGGAACTCGTCGGCGTATTGCCTGATGCGCCGGTAGTCGCGCGGGCTGGCCGGCGATCGCACCGGCTTGGTCAGCCCGTCCAGGCATACGATTGCCGGGCCGCCGAGATCGTCGGCGTTGCGTTCCAGAAGGCAGAACAGGCGGTGGTTAGCGCCCGCGCCCTGGACGCGGACCTCGTACATCCCGGCCATGTCATCATGCATCGCCTCCCACTTACCGCCGCCGGAGAATGCCGGCGGCGGTGCAGCTGCCACGGCCTCGAGCACCGCCTGGATCTCCGCCGCGACCTTGTCCGGGAGCGTGTCAAGGAACTCAATCGTGGGAGTCGTCCGAGCTGGGTCATCGTCCGCATGCCGCTGGAAGAAGTGGATCAGCCATCGTTCAGGCACTGACCTCACCACCGGCTAGGCCCTCGACCAGCTGCTCGATCTGAGCGACAACCTTGCCGATGGAGGCGAAGTCCGCCGCTGACAAGGGACGGCCGATGGTAACGATGAGCGCGACCTCGCCATCCGGGAAGGGCCAGCGCTGGTCGAGCACCGGCTTGGCGCTTCCCCGTGCGGCCTGAGGTGGGACAGCAGCCGGCGTATCCGCGGCCGTGGCGCCGGCTAGCGGGCTGAGATGATCCGCATCGGATGACCCCGCTTGCGGCCTGGAAAACAAGGTGACCTTGCCGTCCCCGGTCGTCTCGGCCAGCCCGGCGGCCACCGCGCTTCGCGCGAACGTCTCGCCGAACGACCGCTGCGAACCGGGCGCGACCCCCAGCTTGCTCACCGCCCGGCGCCCGATGCTCTCGATCGCAATGGGCTGCCCTTTCACCGACTCCTGGTACAGGCCATCGAACACAGTGTTGGCGAAGGCCTCCTGCAGTGCCGCGCGCCGCTCAGGCTCAGTCTCCGGAATCGCGATCTTGCGGCCCACTGCCGTGATCTCCAGCGACTCACCGCGACCTGATACCAGCCCGTAGTCACGCAGTGCAGCGAGCTTCGCCCGGAACGCTCCGCTGTTCACGGTCGCGTGGCCCATGTAGCCCGCGACCTCGGCGACCGTGTGTTCCCAGCCGTGCTGCGACGCTCGCACCAGGACCGACGCGGCCTCGCCCAGGTCGATCACTGGGTAACCAGTTGACGGCCTGCGGCGCCGTCGCCCGGCTTCGCCTCCCGGCTGCGAGCTACCTTGCGTCTCCACGGGATCCTCCTAACGGTCAGACCGATCGTACCACGTGTAGTTCACTCGGTAAGATCACAGTAGATTTTCACAGATGCGCTGCTGGCAGGCGGATAACACGGCAACAACCGTACTGTCACTCTACCAGCGCGAATGCAGGCGACAGGATGCAGCAGCTATCCGGTCGAAACCGGAAGGTGTGTACCTCGGCTCCCGCCTGAGGTGTGCATCCGGGATCTGACTTTTGACGCGATCCAACTGGCCGACGGAGCACAGCTCGCTGACCTGCGGGTTCTCGCTGCTCGCAGAGCGGATTCGCCGACCAACGCGGGCTACGGCGCGTGGCCCCATTCCGGCGTTTTGGCGCGGCTGGGCAAGCGGCGGCCCCGTGATGGGGCACTAAACTCGATTGCCCGGCACTCGATCCAGTGGACCCTCTAGCAATGAGCGCGAGCGGAGCAGGAGATCCCCCACTCCAACCTTGGCAGGTCTATATGGCGCTGCCTTCCCCTAACACGGACGCCACTGCCATCTTTCATGCCTGCCTGTCAAATCTCGCGCGCATGGTCCAGGCCGACACTGGGCCAGGCAACGGAACCCACGCGTGGGAGCAGGCTGCCAGGACCGCCATAAGGACCGGCCTGCGGAGACGCGACACCCTGGACGAGCGGTTCTTCGACGCACTGATCAATGCTGGCGTCTACGACCCCAACCCCAGCGCAAACGCCCAGTTCATCAGGCCAGCCATAGCAAGCTTCGGCCGCCAGCGGGTGCAGACCGCCTTGCTTGAATTTCTTCGGCACGGTACCGATCCTGAGCGCGCTGGAGCAGCTCGCGCATGGTACTGGACGCGAGCATCTCAGAGGTACGTGGAGAACAACCGGGCCGAATGGGACGGACTGGCTAACCTGCGGGCGGCGTGGCACGAGGCAGCGCTCCGGGAGTTCGTCTCGAACGACGACATCGACGTGCGTCGTTGCATCCTGCCGGGACTGCCGCTCAGCACCGAGCGCTACCCCGCCGCCTTGCATGCGCTGGTTGGCGAGGCAATACGCATCGCCCGCACCCATCCCGACGAGTACCTGCGGCACCGTGTTGAAATCCAGATCAAGGTCTGAGCAGCGCCTCCGCCGCGCCGGCGCGTGAAGCTCTCTGCCCGAGCCGCATCCAAAGGCATCAACCACCGCGGCTGCGGCAGCTGCCGGCACTCACCGCCGAGCGCACGGAGACTTACCTGCGGCCGGCCCCGGTTAACCGGCGGCTCAGCGCCAGCGTGGTTCGCGCCGGATCGCGGTGCCGGCATCGCAACACGCCGGAGCGCGCTTCGCATCAGGCACGGGCCGCCGCCCGGCGCTTTGGCTACAGCCCGATGGACCGGGCGAACTGCTGATCAGCCGTGACCAGCACGGAATCCATACCCAACAGGAACCCTCCGCGAGACATGAGCGAGACGGCCGCATCCGCGCGCTCGGCTGCAGCCAGCCATACAACATGCTGCTCACAGCTGAGGGTGATCGCCACGGGCGCCGGCTCGTCGGGCTCGTCCTGGGTGCGGTTGACATACCCGACGCGCCAGATGATCTTCGTGGATACGGCAGACCGCGCGAACGGAGCCCACCATGGGTGGGTCGAGAAGTCGCGGCACTGGGGAGAGTTCCGGAACGTGTTGTCGGCCGACTCGGCCAGCAGCTCTAGGCCGAAATGACCGAAGGCATCCCCCAGCACGCGACGAACCGCCGACCATCCGAGCAGGCAAGCTCTACGCCCATCGTCGCGTCGTGGTACTGGCCGTGGTCCCAGTCCTCATCCCCGGCTGGGAAACCGTAGTAGGCCACCCAGGTCACCAGAGAATCCGTCAGGTTCCTCGCTGCCGCCATCACCGACGATCGCGTGGCGACGGAACGGTCGGGCATGCGCCTAAGGGTACGTACAGCGGTCAGCATGTTTGCGGTGTCCACGAGGACGACGCGGTAATCCGGATACGGTTCGGTTATCCAGTTCATACTCCGGTCTTGGTTCCGGCTGAGACCGGAACCCCCGCAGCGCATAGTCGTGCTGGCAGCGGCTGATCTGGGCCTTCCGGTGGGCTCCCAGACTGATAACCCAGTGTGGGTATCAACCGATCGATGCAGCGCGGGCGGGCGCGGCGGCGCGGGCCGGGAGGTTGCCGCCGACAAGCGCACGCAGGCGGCTGGCGACCCAGGCAAGCCCACGGTGGCCTTTGCGCGGCGCACAGCGCGAACGTCGCGCGTGCTCGCCCGCAGCGGCGGACCCTGGACTCGGGGCACAGCGGTCAGGCGCGCACCGCGCCGCTGTGCGCGGCAGATCACGCTGCCGCGCCGTGCAGGACGTGGCGCGGACCGAGTTTCCAAATTGGTGCTTCCGGTGACGTCAAAAAGGCGCCCCGGAACCGGATTTGTTAGTAGCAGCGATCCGGCGGCAGCGCGGGGTGCAACAGCCCATGCCCCACTCGGTCAGCAAGCGCGCCGCCGTTGAGCACATCGCCACCGAACCGATGAGCGGCCAGCAACGCGAGCAGGTGATCATCGCGCTCGCCACCCTCATCACAGCCTGGCAGCACAACCAGGACCAGCCGGACTCCGCCGCTCCGCTTCCTCTTCCCGGCCCGGCGAGCGACACTGACCACGCCGCATGACAATCCGCGGTGCTCACCGCGCAGCAAACACCGGAGCCGGTCATGAAACGCCTTGTGGACCAGCAACCCGCAACTCCCGATCGCAGCGGTGACGTGCGGGTCGGCGTCTATGTGCGCCGGTCCACCGACGACGAGCACCAGCCGTACTCCATCGAAGCCCAGAACACCAGGCTGGCCGCCTACATTGGCTCCCAGCCCGGCTGGCGGCAGGCCGCCCGGTTTGCTGACGACGCCTCCGGGGCCACCACCGCCCGGCCCGGCCTGCGGCGCGCTCTCGCCGCCGCGAGGGCCGGGCTGTTTGACGTGCTGCTGGTCTACCGGGTCGACCGGCTCACGCGCTGCCTCCGCGATCTGGTCACCCTGCTCGACGACCTGGACCAGGCCGGGGTGGTGTTCCGGTCGGCCACCGAGCCTTTCGACACCGCCACAGCCATGGGCCGCATGCTCGTGCAGATGCTGGGCATGTTCGCCCAGTTCGAGCGCGACACCATCATCGACCGTGTCGTCGCCGGGATGGAACGCAAAGCCGCCGCCGGGAAGTGGAAAGGCGGCCGACGGCCGTTCGGCTATCAGGTCGACACGGCAGCCAGCCGACTAGTTCCTGATCGAGCCGAGGTGGCCCTCGTCCGGCTGATCTTCGGCTTGTACACCCAGGACCGAGTCGGCGCCCGCAACATCTCCAGTCTGCTCAACGACCGGGGGCATCGGACGACGACGGGCGGCCGCTGGTCCGCTCACCAGGTGCTGCGGGTACTGTCCAACCGGGTATACCTGGGTGAACTGTCCTTCCGCGGCATCACCAAGAGCGGTTGCCACCCGCCGGTCATGGAGGGAAGCACCTTCGACGAGGCGCAGCGGATCCTGGCCGCCAGAAGCGAGGACCGTGCCAAGCGCGCGGCCAGCGGCTCGGACTACCTGCTGACCGGGCTGATCCGCTGCCCATCGTGCGGCAGCGCCATGCTCGGCACCCGCGCCCACGGCAAGACCAGGGTCTACCGGTACTACTCCTGCTACCGGTGCACCCGATACGACACGTCCACATGTGGCGAGCAGCGGATCGATGCCGACGCCATCGAGGACGCGGTCACCCGCGCCCTCGCCAGCTTCTACCGCGGCCAGCATGCGCTGATCGCCGACGCCATCGCCGCAGCACAAACCAGCCATGATGAGGCAGACAAGGGCAGGCGTGCTGAACTAGCTGCGACAGAACACGAGCTAGCCCGGACAGGGGCAGCGCTCGACCGGTACCTGGCCGCATTTGAGAACGGCGCCCTCGACCCTGAAGACCTCGCCTGCCGGCTCGATCAGCTCAAAGCCCGCTCACACCAGCTACGCGCGCGCCGGGACGTACTCGCAAGCCAGCTCGCCAGCGTACCCGCGCCACCGCCTCCAGCGACGCTCCGCCAGGTCGCTGACCACATCGACGAGATCGTCGGCGCGGGCACTCACACCCAGCGCAAGGCGCTCATCGAGGCGCTGGTCGCTAACGTCAAGATCACCGGGCCGGGCCGGGTCGTTCCGGTCTTCCGCATCCCACAGGCCACGGCCGCAGAACACACCGACAGCAGCGGCGAAACGTCAGGTGTTCGTGCAATGACCAATTTGGTGGGGCCGGTGGTGTCCAGCCTCAGGACATGCAGGACGGGTCTCTCAAGTCATCCGGGACAGTGCGGGGTGAGGATCGCCGCTGCCGGCGGCGGCGTGTCTCGGGACATGGAGGACAGCGGGGCCTGGGCCTTCGTGGATGTCGAAGGCCCGGCTTGTCATCACTGCTGTCATTGTCGAGAAGCGGCCTGTCAGCGAGGTCGCCCGCTGCTATGGGGTCGCCCGGTCGTGGGTGTATGCGCTGGTGGCGCGGTATGCAGCGGAGGGCGAGGCGGCGTTCGAGCCGCGGTCGCGGCGGCCGAGGAC
>JASHSZ010000416.1 GCA_030040815.1 Streptosporangiaceae bacterium | reverse complement strand
ACCGCGGTTCAGGAAGGCGCGAGGGCTTATCTCAGCCGCCAGTTCCGGACCCTGGGCGCCTTTGTTGTAGTGATCTTCTTCGTGCTGTTGGTGCTCCCTGCGGATACCGCAGGGATCCGCTGGGGTAGATCGGTATTCTTCCTGGTCGGGGCGCTCTTCTCGGCGTTGACCGGCTTCAATGGCATGTCCCTGACGGTGCGCGGGAACGTCCGGGTGGCGGCCGCCGCCAAGGAGTCCGGCGAGCGCTCGGCCATGCGGATCGCGTTCCGCACCGGCGGCGTGGCCGGAATGTTCACCGTCGGCCTCGGGTTGTTTGGCGCTGCGCTTGTCGTCCTCATCTATAAGGGGAACGCGCCGGACGTGCTCGAGGGCTTCGGCTTTGGCGCGGCGCTGCTCGCTATGTTCATGCGGGTCGGCGGCGGAATCTACACCAAGGCCGCTGACGTCGGCGCCGACCTGGTGGGCAAGGTCGAGAAAGGCATTCCCGAGGATGACCCGCGCAACGCCGCCACGATTGCCGACAACGTGGGCGACAACGTGGGCGACTGCGCCGGTATGGCTGCCGACCTGTTCGAGTCCTACTCGGTGATGCTCGTTGCCTCCCTCATCCTCGGCAAGGTCGCCTTCGGCGACGCCGGCCTGGTGTTCCCGCTGATCGTTCCTATGATCGGCGTGATCACCGCGGTCATCGGCATCTTCGCCGTCCGGCCGCGGCAGGGCGACCGGAGCGGCATGTCGGCGATCAACCGCGGGTTCTTCATCTCCGCGGTCATCTCGATGGTGCTGGTCATCGGCGCCGCGTTTATCTATCTGCCGGGCAAGTTCAGCGAGCTTAAGGGCGTCACCGGCTCGATCTTGAGCCACAGCGGCGATCCGCGCGTGCTGGCCATCCTCGCGGTGCTGATCGGCCTCGTGCTGGCCAGCGCGATCCAGCTGCTGACCGGGTACTTCACCGAGACCAACCGAAAGCCCGTCAGGGACATCGGCGACGCCTCGGAGACCGGGGCGGCCACGGTCATCCTGTCCGGCGTGGCGACCGGCATGGAGTCCGCGGTCTACGCGGCCCTGCTCATCGGCGGCGCGGTGTACCTGGCGTTCCTGCTCGGCACCGGCAACCCCACGATCGCGCTGTTCGCCGTCGCGCTGGCCGGCACCGGCCTGCTGACCACAGTCGGCGTCATCGTCTCAATGGACTCTTTCGGGCCGGTGACCGACAACGCCCAGGGCATCGCGGAGATGTCCGGCGAGTTCGAGGGGGAGCCTGCGCGGGTGCTGACGCATCTGGACGCGGTCGGCAACACCACCAAGGCCATCACCAAGGGCATCGCGATCGCGACCGCGGTGCTGGCGGCCACGGCGCTGTTCGGCGCGTTCCGCACCCAGGTCGAGCAGGCGCTCGGCAAGGCCGCCGGCACCTTCACCCTGTCCATCGACCACCCGAACGACCTGGTCGGGCTCGTGGTCGGCGCCGCGGTGGTGTTCATGTTCGCCAGCCTGCTGATCAGGGCGGTCGGGCGGGCGGCCGGACGGGTGGTGCTGGAGGTGCGGGACCAGTTCCGCACCCACCCCGGCATCATGGACTACACCGAGAAGCCGGAGTACGGCCGGGTCGTCGACATCTGCACCAGGGACTCGCTGCGGGAACTTGCGACTCCCGGCCTGCTCGCCGTGCTCACGCCGATCGCCGTCGGCTTCGCGTTCGGGTACGGCCCGCTCGGCTCCTACCTGGCCGGCGCCATCGCGGTCGGCGTGCTGATGGCCGTGTTCCTGGCGAACTCCGGCGGCGCCTGGGACAACGCCAAGAAGCTGGTCGAGGATGGCCATCACGGCGGCAAGGGGTCGGAAGCGCACGCCGCGACGGTGATCGGCGACACGGTCGGCGACCCGTTCAAGGACACCGCGGGCCCGGCCATCAACCCGCTGATCAAGGTGATGAACCTGGTGTCGCTGCTCGTCGCCACCAGTGTGGTGCGCTACAGCCACAACCTCGGGCTGCGGACGGCAGTGGCGCTTGTGGCCGTGGCGATCGTCGTCGGCGCCATTGTCGTGTCCAAGCGACGCGCTAGCAGCCTCACGGCGGGCGGTGCGGCGGAGCAGACTCCGGTGGACAAGGTAACCGCCTGACCGCGGTGCAGGCAGGGGGCAGGCTATCAGCCGATGGCCTGCCCCCTGCGCTGCGCGCGCACGCGTAGCGGACGATGGAACCATGCATGACGCCCACACCCTGATTGTGATGCGGCACGCCAAGGCTGGCGAGCTGCCCGGCGGGCCGGACTTCGAGCGGGCGCTGGCACCGCGGGGCGAGCGGGACAGCGCCGCGGCCGGTCGGTGGCTCACCAGCCGCGGACTGTCTCCGGATCTCGTGCTCTGCTCGGCGGCCCGGCGGACCCGGCAGACATGGAAGCTCCTCGCGAAGCAACTCGGCGGCAAGCCCGAGTTCTCCGCCGAGCGGCGCCTCTATCTGGCCGACAGCGGCGACCTCGCCGAGATCATCCAGCAGACGAGCGAGCGGGTCGGCACTCTCCTCTACATTGGCCACAATCCGGCCGCAGCCGAACTCGTCGGGCTGCTAACAGGAGCCGAGCCTGACTTTCCGACCGCCGCGATCGCGGTCATCGCGATCTCCGCCGACTGGGCAGCCGCGGCACCGGGAACAGGCAGGCTCGTCGCATCCTGGGCACCCAAGACTGGGTCCTCGGGCGGGTAGCTTAGTCGCGGCTGCTGACCACGCCGCCGGAGACCAGCAGCTCGTCCTCCGCGTCGGCCGTTTCCACGTCTTCGCGGCTGATGCCGAGCAGATACAAGATCGCGTCTAGATGCGGGACGTTGAGCGCCGTGTCGGCCGCGTCCCGGACGGCTGGCTTGGCGTTAAACGCTATGCCGAGTCCGGCCGCCGAGATCATGTCCAGATCGTTGGCGCCGTCGCCGACGGCGACTGTCTGGCTCAGCGGGACACCGGCCGCCGCGGCGAACCTGCGGAGCGCGCGCTCCTTGCCCGGCCGGTCGACGAGCTGCCCGATCACCCTGCCGGTGAGCTTCCCGTGCACAATCTCGAGAGTGTTCGCCTCGGCGAAGTCGAGCCCTAGCTCAAGTGTCAGCCAGTCAGTGATCTGCGTGAACCCCCCGCTCACCACGCCGCAGCGATAACCGAGCCGGTGCAGGGTGCGGATCAGCGTGCGGGCACCCGGCGCGAGCCTCGCGCCTGCCAGCACCTCGTCGATCGCCGCAGCGTCCAGTCCGGCCAGCAGCGCCACCCGGCGGTGCAGCGCCTCGGCGAAATCGAACTCGCCGTGCATGGCGGCAGCCGTCACCGCGCTCACCTCCGCCGCGCAGCCCGCCTGGGCGGCCAGCTGCTCGATGACCTCGTCCCGCAGCAGGGTCGAGTCGACGTCCATCACGACGAGCCGCATGGCGCGACGGTGCAGGCCGCCACGCTGGACGGCCACGTCGACGCCCAGTTCGGCAGCGTCCCTTGCCAAGGCAGTCCGCAGGCCCGCAGCGTCGGCTCCGGAGACGTCGAACTCGAGGCAGGTAACGGGACGGTCCGCGAGCCGGCCGATGCGGTCGATGTTCGCGCCGCTGGCCGCGATCCTGCCCGCGATGGCGGCGATTGCCGACGGCTGCAGCGACCGCCCCAGCACGGTGACGTGCAGCCCAGCACCGGGCCGCCGAGGCGGCTCGCGCGACCCCATCGTGATCTCGGCTTCCATGCCCAGGTGCGCTGCCAGCGCCGTGATCTGCTGGTGGATCACGGTCAGGTCGGGTGCGCGGTCGGCGGCGAGCAGAACCCCGAGCACGAGGCGACCGCGGATCACCACCTGCTCCATGTCGACGACCGTAAGGCTGTGCCCGGCTAGGACGGTGAACAGCCGGGACGTCACTCCTGGCCGGTCATGGCCCGTCAACGTCACCAGCAGCGTGATCTGCGGATCGGACATAGCATTTCAACGCTATCGGTACCGCACCTCTGCCCGGCCGGTCAGGGTGCGCCTTGCAGCACGTCAGGGCAGCAGCAGGTGCACGTCGCCGAACTCGTGCCAGTGATAGCCGCGCTCGGCAGCCTCCTGGTAGCAACGGCGCAGCAACGCGCGGTCGGCGAACGCGGCGAGCATCCACAGGTGCGTGGACCGCGGCTCGTGCAAGCCGGTCAGCAGCCCGTCGACGACGGCGACGCCGGTATGCCTGGTGACGACGTGCGACGTCCAGCCAGCGGCCGGGCCCACGGGCCCGGCGCCCGACCCGACGGTCGCCCGGGCGGCAGCGGACTCGATCACGTTGCCCTGGGCCAGCGCGGCGCTCTCCAGCGCGCGGACAACGGTGGTGCCTGCCGCGACCACCCGGCCGCCTGTCTGCCTGGTGAGGTTCACGAGCCGCGCCGTCGTGGCCGGCACGTCATAGGACTCCGGATAGGGATCCTCGCCGCCTTCGAGAGACGACACCCCGGTGTGCAGCGTGACCGGCGCGATCGTCACGCCACGGCTGACCAGCCTGGTAACGATCTCCGCCGTGAACGGCCGCGCTGCGCTCGGCATCTCGGCGCTGCCCGGCCACGTCGCGAAGACCGTCTGGTAGGCCTCGATGGGCCACGGCCTGGGCACGTAGGAGTACCTGATGGGCTGCCCGTGATGAACCAGGTAGGGCACGACGGCGGTCGACAGCCTGGCGTGCCAGAGCCGGTGGCTGAACCGGCGGTCCAGAGTCAGCACGGCACCGGCCGGCAGCTCGATGGCCAGCCCGGCTGCCCCGCCCCCGAACGGTCTCGTGGCACTGCCGCGGCTGGACCGCAGCTCGACCAGCCAGCCGCCATCGGGCATGGCCGTGGAAAAGTGCACCGACAGCGGGTCGCTCCCGGCGAGCGCGGCCGGAGCCGCTGGTACCGGCACGGCGGCGGGCAGGGTGGCGGAGTTGTTCACTACGAGCAGGTCGCCCGGCAGCAGCAGGTCCGGCAGCGCGGCGAAGTCGTGGTGACTGACCTCGCCGGCTGCCGTCCTGCTGACCACGAGCCGGACGTCTGCCCGGCTGGCGCCGCGCGCCTCGGGGGGCTCGTGCGCCTCCAGTTCGGGCCGCACGGTCGTGTTCAGCTCGCGGGGCTCCGCCAGGGCGGGGGTCATCGCGCCGCCCCTGCGGTCGCTGCGGTACCCGCCGACCCGGCAGGCAGCAGGTCGGCCGCGCGGTACCTGCCGCTCGGCAGCCGCTCGGCGATCAGCCGGACGAAGGCCGGTGTCACGGTCACTGGTAGCGGCCGGTCCGAGATGTCCGCACCTGGATAGGCCTGCTGGTGCATCTGGGTGCGCAAGTCTCCGGGGTCGACCCACCAGACCCGGACGGCGGGCTCCTCGGCGGCGAGCACGTGGCAGGCCTGCTCGAGCGCGGCCTTGGCCGCGCCGTAGCCGCCCCACCCGGCGTACGCCTCAATGGCGGCATCGGAGGTGATGCTGAGCACGGCGCCGCCGAGACGACGCAGGCCGGGCAGGACGAGCTGGGTCAGCGCTATCGGGGCGACGACGTTGATCTCCAACGACGACAGCAGGTCCGCGGCCGGGTAGTCGGCCAGGGCCGGGAGCGGGCTGACGCCGAGCGTGCCGGCGTTGTTGACGAGCAAGGTGGCACCGCCGAGATCGGCCGCAGCGGCGGCCAGCTCCGCCCGGTGCGCCGGATCGGTGATATCTCCCGCCAGCGGCAGGACCTGGCTCGCGGGAAGATCGTGGGTCGCGCACAGCTCGGCTGCGGCGGCTCGCAGCGCCGCGCCGTCGCGGGCGTCGATCACGACGTGATATCCGGTCGCGGCCAGCGCGCCGGTCAGCGCGCGGCCCAGGCCACGGGAGGCGCCGGTGACGATGGCTACTCGTGGAGTGTTCATAAGCCCGACGGTAAGCAGCCAGCCGCCGCGTCGCATCGGCCGCACGCCGGCGTATGGCTACGACCATGGTCTTAGGACCTGGGGCTGATCCACGGTCGCCGCCGCGCCGGTACCGTCGGGGTATGGGACAGCACGACCGGGGCGGTGTCGGCGCCAACGGCAAGGCTGTGCCGGGCCGCGGCGCTGACCAGGATCAGATCTTCCAGCACGTCAGTCAGGTGGTGCTGGC
>JASHSZ010000415.1 GCA_030040815.1 Streptosporangiaceae bacterium | reverse complement strand
CCAATGTCGTCGATACTCTGGCGGTCAAGCTGGTGACGCATGCAGATAGCCCACACTAGCGGGGCATACCGCTCAACGATCTCGTCCCACGCCGCCTGGTCGCCGTTGGCAGCCCCGGCGACTAGGGACACGACCGTTGGATCGTCGCGCATGGCCTGGTTCTCCCGGTAATGGCTCTCGCCCTGTCTGTACCTCGCGTCGACAGCTGTCGTCAACTGCGGTACCGAGCTAACCCCACACTCACCCGGAGCAGCGACGGCCCGGACCTGATACATGGCCATGTACCGCACGATCCCGAGCGACGCTGCCCGGCCGAAGATGACCCAGGCTGCTGTGGTGTGCGAAGGTGTGCTTGGTCGGCTGGGTCAATCGAGCCGATGTATCAGCTACGAAGCCCGCTTACTCCGTGCGAACAACAGCGGTCTCGCCGGTCCTAGGCTGCCGGTTACGAGATCTGCACATCGGACGCAGGTCCGCCGATAACCGCACTCAGAGCTTTGCTGGGGGGAGCATGCGCTTCAAGGAACATCGTTGTCCAGGCCGATGTCGACAAGGCTGTTAATCGCCGCCCTTAAGCTGCCGCCGCTGCCTGCGAATTCCAGCTCGCCGTAGCCAACGGAGCCGAAGACGAGCCTTTTCGCCGCAAAATTAGCCGGCGCAAACGACCCGGCGCTCCGTCAACACTTCACCGTCATCCCGCGATCAAAGGAGCAACATGTCTGCGCCAGACCTTGAAGCCACCAAACCATCTCCAGCAACAGATGGCCCGCCTGCATCCAATCAGCTCGTCGGCAGCTACATGACCCTCCGTAAGGCCATCGGCTGGATCGGAGTCTGCCTGCCGTTCGCCGTCTTCCTCGGCAACTGGGTAATTTTCTCC
Organism: Streptosporangiaceae bacterium; assembly: GCA_030040815.1. The sequence continues at coordinate 20,072 of JASHSZ010000415.1, read as the reverse complement.
CATCACATTGGCGCTTGCCTGGTACCGATATCGAATAAGCTGCCGGACTCGTTGAGCGGCTACTACTACTCGCACATGCGGGATACCTTCGTCGGCGGGATGTGGGCGGCCGGCGTGTTCCTGATCTTCTACCGGGGCAGCGACACGATGGAACGCCGGGTAACTAACTTCGCCGGCCTATTTGCCATCGGGATCGCGTTGTTCCCGACGGCACCGCCGACCAACGATTACCTCCAGACCAATAGCTGTGGTCCAGTCACTCGTCTCGTATTGCAGCCAGCGCCCGATGGCTCCGCGATCGGCATCGTTCATGTGGTGTGCCTATGCGGCCTGATGACAATGATCGCGCTCATGGCGTGGCGCTTTACCAGGTCGTACTCGAGTGACGAGATCGACGCGATGACCGATGACGACCGGCAGATCGAGCTGAATCCGAGCCTGAAGAGCCGCAACAACAGGATCTACTGGGGTTGCATCGCCGCCATGGCGGTCGCGGGAGCCTTCGCCCTGATCCAGCAGGTCGCGTTCAATGCGGCGGTCAAGAGCGAAGCGCCGTGGCTGCTCTACGCGGAGACGGTCGCGTTCCTGGCCTTCGGCACGGCTTGGTTCGTCAAGGGCCGAGCCCTATTGGCATTCGGTCACGCCGTGCGAACTGTGAGAACAACGCTGACGGGCAAAAGGGCTATAGCCGGGCCGTAGCGAGCTCAGCGGCATTGAGATGGGCCAGGTGCTGCCTGTTCGCGCAACACGCCCAGCCCGATGAGATGACCGCATTGTGTATCTGAAGTGCCGCCCGCTCCTCCGTCCGTTATGGAGGCGCATCGTAACGGCGTCTCTATCGAGCGCACGGCCGTTAGGCCGCTGTGGTGGGGAGGCCGATCATGGCTGACGTTGCGTGCTTTTGTGGCTGTTGCTTTTCATTCGTCGGCGACGTCGGCGCGTGCCCAGAGTGCGGAGACGCGGTGACGCTGACGACCGCGTCGGCGTTCGGTGCCGACGGCGGTGACGGCGCCGAGCCCGTATGCGTTGTGCACTGGAACGGGCTGCCCTCCGCCGAACTCGTGGGACGAAATGCTCTGCTCCCGGCTGCGGCCGGAACGCGCGACTGATACCGACCGGCGTCTTGCTGGTTGTCGTAGCAGGCGCGGGCGCCAGGCGAGGCGCTCAGCGAGGCGAAGGCCCTGAGCATGACGGAGTCGATGAGCCGGTTTTTGCGGATGTTGCCGGTCGGCGACGATCGTCTTCTTCCCCGATGCGCGGGTGATCGGGCTGGTTCCGCCGTAGTTCTTGCCGGCCTTGCCGTCGGCCACCGCTGCGGTCATCGCCGAACTCTCCGAGCACCCGGGCGCCGGTAATGGCGCCCGGGCCGGGCTGGGACTGGCAGGTCGGACACGGCGAAACGTCATGGGTCGACCTGGCCGAGCGGGCCAGGGCCGCCCCCTCCATGGCCCTAGCCCGCGCGGTGCTAACAAGCCCGGGGCTGCCCAGCCAAGCTGCGCCGGGATGTGCCGGTGCGGGACATGTGGGTGGTGTCACCGCCCGCGGGCGGGTCTGACGCAGGATTGCTGGCAGTGCGCGCTCAAGGTGGCGTCCAGCGTGTGCAGCTGAGATCAGCCTGTGCGCCCGGCGGCCGTGCATGCGACGCGCGGGCTTGCGCCGCGAGTCGCAGCAGCCCTGACCGGCGGGAGCTCAGGACGCTCAGCACCCGGCCGAGGGCTCGGCCACGCCACTGCCGTGCAGCGTCCCGCTCCAGTCGGTCCTGCTGTGCTTGCCGGTGGAGGTCGGCAACCCTTACCTTCTGCAATTCGCGGTGGATGATGTCGTGCATCCTGGCCCCCCTAGCGTGCCTTGCCTGGCACCAAGGACGCTAAGCCGAAGCCAGCCAGCGATGAATCACGGGAATCCCGATGTTTAATGCACTCGGTCCTCAGTTACGAGCGCGTTTCACGGACGATCCTGGCCATCTCGGTGCGCGACCGGACGCCTAGCTTGCGGTAGACGCGCGACAAAGTCGCCTCCACGGTGCTCACGCTCAGGAACAGCTGATCGGCTGCCTCACGGTTCGTGGCGCCGGCCGCGACGACCTCTGCGATTTTGTGCTCGGATGCGGTGAGGTCACGCGGCGAGGGAGCCCGGCCGCCGATGCGCAACAGTTCGGCCTGGGCCCTGGCTACCCATAGCGAGGCGCCGACCTGGGCGAAGATGGATTTCGTCCGCTCTAGCACAGCGCGCGCTTCGCTCTTCTGCTTCCGCCGACGCAGTATCTGGCCATGTACCAGGAGCGTGCGGCCCAGCTCGAGCGGTGCCGGGAATCGCTGGTGTTCGGCCAGGGCGTGCTCTGCAGCTGCCTGTGCTGGACTCAAGTCACCGCCGGCGGCGTAGCACAAGGCGCGACACCGAGCCGCCGTCGCCAGCACCCGAGGGCGGTTCAGTTCGGCGCCGCGCCGCTCCCACTCGCTGGTCATCGCCCGCGCTTCCGTAAGCAATCCGAGGGCGATGAGCGCCTCGATCCTGTCAGGCTCGAACGCAAAGATTCCCGGCTCGCGTATCCCCATCGCTGCGACCATTTCTGGCAACCCCGCCGAGATCTCAGCCGCAGCGGCGTAATGCCCAAGCGAGATCTCCAGGAAAGCCAGCACGCAGCGCAGGTGTACCTCGAAGAACCGGTCCTGTGCAGCTTTCGCTGCCACGAGTCCCTTGTTCACAGCGGCGCGGGCGGCGGCCGCGTCGCCGGTGCAGGCTAATGTGAGCCCTCGTGCGGCGCAGCTCATCCCGAGGTTCTGGTCACCGCCGAACTGTGCGGCGAGTTCATATCCGATGTCTGCGTAGCGGGCTGCTGCAGCAAGGTTGCCCGCTCGGCACTCGGCATGGGCGAGGTGGAACGTGAGGCCGCACTGATCGAATTCGTTGCCCTTCTGCTCCGCGCGCAGATACTCAGCCCGCAGGATGGGAATGGCAGCCGCGAGATCGTCATGCCACAATGCCCGGACCGCTAGCCAATGCCGGGGGCTGTACCACGGGTCTGCGGGTTGCCCGGCAAGTTCCAGCGCCTGCGCCCGATGCAAAAGCTCCGCGGCGTCGGGATCAATCAGGACCGTCGCGGCCACTCCCGCAAGCCCAAGCGCCCGAAGTTCAGCTTCAGCAGCTCCGGCTGCCGCCGCAACCGTGGCGGCGGCCCGGAACTTCTGGGCCGAGGCCGCCAGGTCGCCATCCAGCCACTCCCACTCCCCCGTGTAGTTCAGAATCCTGGCCCGAAGCGCGTCATCGCCCCCCGCGTGTTCGAGCGCCTCGCGGAGGATGGCCCTGATATCGGGTACTGCCTCCGTGCTCGCCATGGCTAGGAGGAGCCGGGCCCGGTCTGGTCCGGCTGGTGCGTCCTGCAATGCCTCGGTCGCCACAGTGACCGCCCGTTGCATATTGCCGCCGTCGCGGTAGGCTTCGGCAGCCTCGACGGACAGGTGCACGCGTCTGGTGTCGCCGGGCGGGGTGAATGTGACCGCCTGGTGGAAACGCTCCGCGGCTGCCAGCCTGGCGCCGCGGCGGCTCGCCAGCCGCGCACTTTCGGCCAGCGCGGTCGCCGCCTTGTCGTCAGGCGGAAGCGAGCTATGCGCCAGGTGGACTGCGTGTTCCTCAGGTTCATCAACGATGCTCGCGATGCGGCCATGCAGCATCCGGAGCTCCTCGGGCAGTGCCAAATCGACCATGCCCGCCGCGAATAGCGGATGGGTGAAGGCGACTCGGCCTTGTGCCACCCTGAGCATGCCCGCCCCGACTCCCGCGTCGACCCAGATGGCGGGTGTCAGGTCTGTCGCGGCTGCTACCGCAGCGACCGTAGGCCGGGACATCACCGCCACGGCGATCAGCGGCAGCCGGCAGGCACGCGGCAGCGCCGACAGCCGCTGCTTGACCACCCCACGGATGTCGGCCGGCAGTGGCAGGCGATTGCCGGGCTCGGGTAGCACCTGCCCCGAGGCGATCATCTTGGCGATCTCGAGCGCATAAAGCGGGTTGCCAGCTGAGACCTCATGGATCCGGGCTGCTTCCGGCCGCGCGGCAGACAAATCAGCCCGGCTGTTCAGCAGCTGGCGGAGCCCGCGCGGCGTCAGAGGCGCCAGCCGGGTCTGGAGCACACGGCCGTCTGGCAGGGCGCGATGCAGCTCGAGTGGGACCGGCTGCCCCGGGTCGACGCGCTGGGTGAGGAGCAAGCCGATCCGCGCCTGGCGCAGCCGGCGGATCGCAAACCGCAGCGCGTCCGTGCTATCGGAGTCGAGCCACTGGAGATCGTCGACAGCCACAATCGTCGTCTTCTCAGCAGCCTGAGCGGTCAGCGCACGAGCCGCCGCCGTGAAGACGGTCCGTCGGTCGGACGGCGCCGTCTCCGGCGCACGAAATACCAGCGAGTTGAAGGCAGTCGCAAGTGGTGGCGAGAGCGAGCTCAGAACGCTGTCCGCAATGGGGTCAAGCAACTCGGCGAGTCCGAGAAACGGAAGGGCCGTGTCAGCCGGCCTCATTCGCACACCCAGCACCTCATGCCCGCGGTGCAGTGCCCGTGCTACGCCCTGCTCCCACAGAACGGTCTTCCCGATCCCCGCCTCGCCGTCGAGGACCAGCGCGGCCGGGCCGTCGTCCGCGGCCGACACCAGCCAGTCGACCGCGGCGAACTCGGCTGCGCGCTCGAGAAGGCCAGTCGCCCCGCCGGGCACCAGAGCCCGCACAGTCGTGTCATGTGCCGCCGAAGCCCGAAGCACGGCCGATGCCGGATCCGCCTCCACGCTCCGCAATCGTAGGTATCGAACCGAGCCACGGGAAGTGCGACCTGCCAGACGCGCAGCTGCGGACCGGACAGGGCTCGCCGCGCACCATGACGGTCAGCCAGAAGCAAGAAGCGTGAAATTTCACCGGTCGTTGACTTTGTCCCGTGCGGCATCCTATCGTCCTGGCATGAGGGCGATGATCGTCAAGGAGTTCCGGGAACTTGTCCGTGATCGGCGCACTCTGGGCCTGTTGATCATGATGCCGCTGCTGTTGCTGGTGATCTTCGGCTATGCCGCGAACTTCTATGTCTCCAGCCTCAAAACGGCGGTGGTGGGCCCGCAGGCCTCGCAGGCGGCCACTACGCTGCCGCCGTTTTTCCACGTCACGGTGACGCAGGCATCGGGCAACCAGGCCAACGCCGAGACGTTGCTGCAGGACAATAAGGTGGATGTCGCCTTCGTGACCGGAAAGACCCCGGTGCTGGCCCTGGTGAACGGATCCAACTTGTTCGCCGCGCAGTCGGCTGTGGCCGCGCTCAACAAGGCTGGCAACAAGGTCAGGACGCGGGTGCTCTACAACCCCGATCTGAAGACGTCGTGGGTGATGGTGCCGGCGATTATCGGCCTGATCCTGACCTTCATCGGCACGATCATCACCAGCATCGGCATAGTGCGGGAGCGGGAGGCTGGCACCCTGGAGCAGCTCGCGGTGATGCCGATCAAGCCGAGCCGGGTAATCCTGGGCAAGATCGCGCCGTACTTTTTCGTCGCGTCGCTCGACATGATCATCGTGACAGTGCTGGGGATAGTGCTGTTCGGAGTTCCGTTTAATGGCAACCCGTTCGCTTTCGCGCTGGGAGCCGCGATCTTCCTGTTCGTCACGCTCGGCCTGGGAGTGTTCGTGTCGACGATCTCGCAGACCGCCGGCCAGGCGATCCAGACCGCGTTCTTCTTCCTGCTCCCGCAGATATTGCTGTCCGGGATGATCTTCCCTTTGGAGGCGATGGCTGCCGGCGTTCGCTGGATCGGCTACCTGCTGCCGTTGACCTACTTCACCACCATCTCGCAAGGGATCATGCTGCGTGGCGCCCCGATTAGCTCGCTGTGGCTGCCATTCGGAGTGCTCGCGGCGATGGCGATAGTGGTGTTCACCGGTGCGACGCTCCGCTTCCGCCGGGACCTCACCCCGGGCGCCATTGCGGGCCAGGCTCGCAAGCGGCGGACCGAAGCCGAGACAGTGAGCACCGCGTGACATATTCGGTGCGCTCGGCCACGGTGCGTTTCGGCAACGTCCTTGCGCTTGATGATGTCACCGTCGAGGTGCCCGGCGGATCGGTAGTCGCCGTGGTAGGCGGCGACGGGGCTGGCAAGTCGACGTTGCTCCGCGCACTGGCCGGCGAGGTGACTCTCGACAGCGGCACGATCGAAGCGCCGCCGAAGCAGCGCCTTGGCTACCTGCCCGCTTCGCCGGGCAGCTGGCCCGCCTTGACCGTCACCCAAAACATCGACTTCGTCGCGGGCATATATGGCCTGACCGGCGAGGAGCTCACCGCCCGCCGCGCCGAGCTACTGGACCGGGCGTCGCTCACCTCTGCGGCTGGCCGGCTCGCCGCACAGCTGTCCGGGGGGATGCGCCGCAAACTCGGCTTCATCATGGCTGTCGTGCACCAGCCCGCGCTGCTGATCCTCGATGAGCCCAGCACGGGCATCGACCCGGTGAGCCGCATCGACTTGTGGCGGCTCGCGTCGGAGGCTGCGGCGTCGGGTGCCGCGGTGCTGATGTCGACCACCTACCTTGACGAGGCTGAGCGCGCCGCGCACCTCGTAGCCCTCGACAGCGGCAAGATACTCGTCCAGGGCTCTTACGACCAGGTGCGTGCGGGCTTCACCGGCTTGGTTACGCAAACCGACAGGCCAGTCCGGACGGAATGGGCCTGGCGCCGGGGACAGGTGCACCACGAGTACTGGCCCGCTGGTGACCCGCCTCCAGGGACTACCACTGTGGCGCCCGACCTGCAGGACATCGTGATCTCGCGCTCGCTCGCGCGTCGCAACGCGGCTGCGTCATGACGAGCGTTCAGCTGCGCGCCCGGCACGTGACACGCCGTTTCGGCACGTTCACCGCGGTGGACGATGTGTCGTTGCAACTGCAATCGGGCGAGGTTGTCGGCCTGCTCGGTGCCAACGGAGCGGGCAAGACCACTCTCATCCGGATGCTCCTGGGCTTGCTCGCGGTGACCTCCGGCGACGTCGAGCTGCTGGGCGGCCCACCCAACCGCGAGCGTCGGCGCCAGCTCGGCTACGTGCCGCAGGGCCTAGGCCTGTACGGCGACCTGACCGTGCGGGAGAACCTATCGTTCAGCGCCAGGGCCTACGGCAGCGCGGAGCCGGTGCTCCCGCCCGCACTAACAGAGCAAGCCGACGTCCTGGTGCGCGAGGTGGCGCTCGGGGTACAGCGGCAAGTGGCATTCCTCGCCGCTCTAGCGCATTCACCCGAAGTGCTCGTGCTCGACGAACCGACCTCAGGCGTCGACCTGCTGGCCGGGGCGGCGTTGTGGGACACGATCCGCGTGCAGGCCGAGCGCGGCGCTGGCGTCCTGGTGACGACGCACAACATGCAGGAGGCGCAGCAGTGCGATCGGCTGCTGCTCATGGCGAACGGCCAGTTGATAGCCCAAGGCAGCAAGGCTGACATCATAGGCTCCACCACCGCCGTAGCCGTCCACACCAGCGACTGGGTGCATGCCTTCGCCGCGCTCAACGCGGCAGGTGCGCCCGTGATGCTCGCGGGGCGCGCGATCCGGGTTGCCAATGCCAAACCGGCCGAGCTACAGGAGGTTCTCGAAGCCGCCGGGATCGAAGCGAGCCTCCAGCCGGTTCCCGCGACGATCGAGGAACGCATGCTGACGCTCGCCCGCGAGGCGGGCCCACGCTGATGCCCGCACGAGGGCGACGTCCCCACGGCAGCCCCGACGCCCGCCAGGCGATCCTCAGCGCCGCCGTGGAACTGTTCGCGGAACTGGGGTTCGAACGCACTACCATGCGCGCCGTGGGTACCCAGGCTGGCGTCGACCCGGCGCTCATCTACCACTACTTCGGCGATAAGGACGGTCTCCTTGCCGCTGTGGTTGAGCCACCAGTGGATCTGGCGGCGATGCTCGCTGGGATCGCCGACGAACCCGGCCGGGCAGGCGAAGAAGTCGTCAGGCGGATCATCGAACTGTGGGAGCACCGCCCGGACGTCCGCGAGCGGATGCTTGCCATGCTCCGGACGGCGCTCTCCCACGAGCACGCGGCCATGCTGCTTCGCGACGTGCTCAGGTCATGGCTGCTCGGAGCGCTTGATGATGTCCTGGCCGACGACCAACGTGAACTCCGTGTGGCGCTCATCGGCTCCCACCTCGGAAGCCTCATGCTCGCCCGTTACGTACTCAAAGTGCCGGGCGCCGCGGCCGCCACTACCGAAGATCTGATCCAGGCGGTCGGACCGGCCGTCCAGCGCTACCTCACTGGAACCATTTCCTCTGCAGAGCAACCCCCACGGGGGGAGGCGGTCAAGATCGCTGGGGCAAGATCGTGACGTCGATGCGCACCACCTGACAGCGAAGCAGGCCCAGTTCCAGCACCTCATCGAGGCGGCGCCACCAGCGACCGGCTCGCGCACCCAGGACCTTGCCGGCCTGATAAGGCGCGACTGGTGGGCAGCCGGCGCCGACAGCGCGCCAGTTTCAGGCGGCTGCCGCGGCTAGGTATCGTTCGTGCCGCCCGGACGGTGCCGGTCGCGTCCCTTCCAGCCAGCTTGGGGTCGAGCCAGCCCAGCCCTGCCCGGCGAGGTCATCGATGTGCATGGCGAGCAGAATGGCTCCGTCTATCAGGAGGTCACGCTCGGCAGGAGTGATGTCGGCCCGGTCCGCACGCTCGCGGAAGGTCGCGCACGTGTGCTCGAGTGCTGCCTCGACAGTCAGTACGGTGATCACGGTCCCCACCTCCACCCCAGGCATACCGCCAGGGGCGCCGAGCCGCGGCAGAGGCTTTGGTCACTACCGAGGGCCCTTATGGCCTGGGCAGACGAGCTTGCCAACGGCGCGGGGGTCTAGGTTTCCGTCAGCGAGCACACGGACTACCACGGGCTCGACCCCGACCTGGGCCCGGCAAGACCAAGGCGATCGTCGCCGCCGACCAGCGCCCAAACGCGCGGCGTCATCTCGGCAGAGTCCACCCCCGACGGCCGCTGGATCCGCCGCCGCGCCTAACCAGGACAGCGGTCACCGTTACTATGCCTCAGCAAGTCTGACGCCGGCCCACATCCAGGCCGGCCAGCAGCGCCTCGATCACGGTTGCCGCACGGCCGACGTCGCGCGCCCGGTCCGCGATCAGGTCGGCGTACAGGAACGCCTCGCAGATCCGCATGACCGCGTACGCGAGCGTCGGGGTGTCGAGGTCAGTCACGAAAGTACCGCGAGCACGCTCAAGGTCGATGAGGTTCTCCAGGGCGCGCGACATGCCACGTTGCACGGTGCTGCGCGTCCCCGTCAGGATGCGCAGCGCAGCTTCCGGGTCAGTCTCGACGAAAGCCCGCAGCGCCCGGTCGCGCTCGATCGAGCGCAGCACCCCGACGATGACCGCCGTGATGCGTGCCACGCCGTCCCGCTCTCGCGTCGCCCGGACCTGCATAGCCAGCAGCCTCCTGCCGCGCCACCAGAGCACCTCGTCAAGCAGCCGCTCCCGGTTGCCGGCCCGGCGGTACAGCGTGGCGCGGGCCACGCCGAGGCGCCTGGCCAGCGATTGCATGTCTAGGCGGCGTCCCGCCGCGTAGGCGTCGGCCGCTGCGGCGAAGACGTCAGCCGGGATACTGGCGGGCGCTGCGGTTCCCTCGGGCACGACAACGCTGACGTCGTCGGCGTCACAGGCGACCTTGGGGCCGACCAGCCTGGCCATCGTCTCGAGCTAGCTCGGCACGCGCGCGTCGGCGGCCTTGAGCAGCAACTCGAGCTCGTCAACGAGGTAGCCGGCCAGCGTCTCAATGTCGGGCACCAGCTCGCGGCACGCCAGCAGTCCGAAGTGGAGCTGGCCCAGGTAGCCGACGAGCGTAATGTTCAGCCCCTGGCCGTCGGTGATGACCGACACCGGGTAGTGCGCCAGCAGCTTGGCGCCGCACAAATACACGGGCACGTTCGGGCCTGGCACGTTCGATATGCACAGGTTGAACGGCGGCAGGCGGTGCAGCAGACCGGTAGCGAACACTACCCGGGCAGCCCGCGCGGTCAGCGCTGGCGGCGCGAAGCCGCTGATGCTATCCACCAGGCCCTGAGGAATGACTGCCTGCTGGGCTTTGGCGATCCTGGTGGCCGCGTGCACCACCTCCAGTCGCTGGCTCGGGTCGGTGAGGTGCGTGGGCAGGGCTGCCAGCATGGCGGACACCTTGTTGCCCATTGCGCCCTTGCTTTGCGGGTCGCGGACGGACACCGGGATCATGGAGATGAGCGGCGAGTCGGGCAACGCATCGTGGTCAGACAGCCAGTGCCGCAGGGCGCCGGCACACATCGCCATGACCACGTCATTGACCGAGACGCCGAATGCGTTCTTGACTTCCTTGACGGCTGCCAGGTCAACGCTGCGCAACGCCAGCCTGCGATGCGGGGTAATTGGCTTGTTGAATGGCGTGGTCGGCGCCCGCCCGGCCACAGACGGGATCACGCCGCCGTCGCCGCGCCCCAGGCCCAGCATCCCGCCGACGAACATGCCAACGGCTGGCGCGAGCGTCGGCATGATCCTGACGAGCTCGTTAGTGACCCGGACCGTCTCGACCGGCCGCCAGGCAAGGCGAGCGGCCGCCAGCGCGGCCAGCGTAATCCGACCTGGTGGTGGCGCTGGGCGGAATGGCTTGCTGGCGGGCAACTCCCGGCCGTCGGGGCTGAGGTCGAGCAGAACGGTGAGCAGCTCCGCGCCTGACACGCCGTCAATTGCCGAGTGGTGGATCTTGGTGTACACCGCAGCCCGGCGCTTGGCCAGCCCGGTGATCAGGTAGACCTCCCACAGCGGCCGGCTGCGGTCGAGCGGCCGCGCATGCAGCCGGCTGACCTGCTCGGTCAGCTGCGCCTGCGACCCGGGGCGTGGCAGGGCGATCTCGCGGACATGGTACTCGATGTCGAAATGGGGGTCGTCGATCCAGTAGGGCTGGTCGAGACCTAGCGGGACGTTCAGCAGCTTGCGGCGCAGCACTGGCACCAGCGGCAGCCGCTCCGCCAGCACCTCAGTTAGCCGTGCGAGCGTCAGAGGCCGCGACGCTGAGCTGGGGTCCAGCACGCTCACGCCACCGACATGGCCGGTTGTGTTGGCGGTCTCAAGCGCAAGGAACGACGCGTCAAGTCCTGTGAGCTGCTGCATATCACTCCTTCGCGGTCGCGGCGCTTCTCGCCCGCCGGGGGTACAAGGTGCGCAAGGCTGGCGGGGCGCGGAACGGACGGCGCGTGCCTGCCGGGGCGGAAAGGCGCTCGGCGATCACCCACAGGGTTGCCGGATCGACACCGAAGCCGAGGTGGGCACAGCGAACCTCGACGTTCTCGTGCAGGGCTGTCTCCGGCTCTATGCAGGTCTGCCACGACACGATGCCGTCCTGCCTGGAGTAGACCGCTGTGGACGGGACAGCGATGGGGCGCGCAACCTGCTCAGGGGTCGGGATGGGCCGGCCGGTCGCGTGCAGGTGGCTGCGCCGCCGGTAGCTGCCATCGGCCCGGCTCTGCCGGGGGTCGGTGAGACGGAACGGGCTGCCGAGCGTGATCACCTGGCGCGCCAAATCCGGCTGCTCGCGTGCGAGCTCGCGGGCATAGATGCCGCCAAGGCTCCACCCGATGATGGAAACCGGGCCGCCGGTGCGCTGGGCCAGATCCGCCAGCGCACGCGGCAGCTCCGCGAGCACCCTCTCGGTCGGGCCCACGTTGCGCCCGAGCTGCCAGCCGTACACGCTGTAGCCGAGCCAGGTCACGTACCGCCGGAGCAGCGCCGTGCTCATGTCCGACGCCAGCAGGCCCGGAAGGACAAGGACGCCGTGGCCGTCGCCGCGCCGGGCGGATGCCAGCCACCCTGCGGCGAGCGGGAGGGCTGCGAGGCCTGCCAGCCCGCGAGCTGGCTCGGTCAGGTAAAGCCGGGCCGACGGGCCGGTGCCCTGACTGTCGGCCTCTTCGCTGCTCCCCACCGGTTCCCGCAGGGAATGGGCCATAGCAACTCCCGCCCTCGCACGCGGCGGGGCCTAGGCACGATGCTGATACATCCTTAATGTATGTCTCACAGGCACTGCCGGGAAGCCCTCCGCGCCCGGTCATGCATCCTGTCGCGGCCGGCGCACTCACGATGGAGGCTGGTGTGAGCTTCAACCTGGCAACGATGCTGACCGAGACGGCGATGGCGACTCCGGATGCCACCGCATACACCTTCATGGGTGCCGCAACCAGCTATCGCGAGCTAGACGAGCAATCCGGACGACTCGCCGCTGGGCTGCTGGAAAACGGCCTGGCTCCGGGCCAGGTGGTCGCGCTGCAGCTACCGAACCTGCCCCATTTCCCCGCCGCGTACTTCGGCGCACTGAAGGCCGGCATGGTGGTACTGCCGCTGAATCCGCTGCTCAAGGCCCCGGAGATCGAGTATCACCTGGCTGACTCCGCCGCGGCGATCATGATCGGCTTTGACAGCGTTCATCAGGAGGCCGCCAAGGCCTGCGAGCAGCTCGGCATCCCGCTGCATCTGGTGAGTTTCAGCCAGCAGGACCTGCCGGAAGGTACGAGGCCGCTAACCGACCTGATCGCGACCGCGCCGCTCAGCGAGATCGGCGGTGAGGTCCGGCCCGGGAACCCGGACGATACCGCGGTGCTCGTCTACACCAGCGGCACGACCGGCAAGCCGAAGGGCGCTGAGCTCACCCACTTCCAGCTGTACATGAACTGCACGGTATCCGGCCAGCTATTCGGCGCCCGGCCGGACGACGTCACGCTGGCTGTGCTCCCGTTCTTTCACGTATTCGGCCTGTCCTCGGTGCTCAACGTCAGCGTGCGGTACGGCGGCGCGCTGTCGATAGTGCCGCGGTTCGATCCAGCTGCGGTGGTCGACGCCCTCGAGCGCGACAAGTGCTCGGTGATAGCCGGCGTGCCCACGATGCTGCAGACACTGGCTGAGCAGAACCTCAGCGGCCGCGACCTGTCCAGGCTGCGCGTGGCGGTATCCGGCGGCGCATCGCTCCCCGAGGACGTCCTGGCCAGCTTCGAGGCGGCGCTAGGCATCCGCGTGCTGGAAGGCTACGGACTGTCTGAGACCGCGAGCACCACGTCCTTCAACCGCCCCGATGACCGGCGGGCGCTGTCGGTAGGCAAGCCGATCTGGGGCGTGCGGATGCGCATAGCCGGGGACGACGACCAGCCGCTGCCGGCCGGCCGCGACAACGTCGGCGAGATCTTGATCCGCGGGCACAACGTGATGAAGGGATACCTGGGCAAACCGGAGGCTACGCAGTCGGCGCTTCGTGGCGGCTGGCTGCACACCGGCGACCTCGGCTACCAGGACGAGGACGGGTTCTACTTCATCGTGGACCGTTCCAAGGACCTGGTCATCCGCGGGGGCTACAACGTCTACCCGCGCGAGATCGAGGAAGTGCTGTTCGCTCACCCGGCGATCGCCGAGGCCGCGGTCATCGGCAAGCCGCACGAGCGCCTGGGCGAGGAAGTCGTGGCGGTCGTAGTCCGCCGCGAGGGATCCGACATCACCGAGGCGGACGTCATCGCGTACTGCAAAGAGCGGGTGGCAGCTTACAAGTATCCCCGCGAGGTCCGCTTCGTCGCCGAACTGCCGAAGGGGCCGACTGGCAAGATCCTCAAGACCGTTCTCCGCGACGGCTGAGCGGCGATCGGGAATTATGCCGACTGGCAACAGGATGACGCCAGAAGATAGGGCCGCGAGAGATCGGGTCATTTCTGCATGTCATAGACAGCACGCAGTGCCGCTGCTGCGACTCGCTCCGGCGGTTGTGCGCGTGGACAAGCGAGGTCACCTGTTCTGTGCTGCGGATGCCGTCCGCCACCCGCGACGGCGCCGCGCATACTGAGCTCGCGCGGCGCCGCTGGCCCGGCCCGTCAGGACGCGGTCGAGCTGCCCGAAGCGGGCGCGCTTCCGCTCATGCCGGGGCAATGCGTACTCGCGGGTGCCGGGGTCGGCGACGAGCTGGCGCCCGACGACGGACTAGCTGCAGACGTCGACGAGGTGGTCCGCGCCACTGTGGTCCCGGTCGCGGCTGGACCATCCGTTGCAGCCAGCGCGACGCCGGTCGCGCTCGCACCCACACCGGCGGCCACAATGCCCGTTATGATCAGCCGCCGGCCGCGGCCGCCAATCCTGGAAGCCATCTGGTTCCTCCTTTCTCGACTGCCGCCGCGCAGTGCGATCGGCTCGTCTCGGATACCAGCTTGGGCAGCCAGACTGCCGACAGCCCGAGGCGGCGCTCTCAGCGCACTCTGACTTGTATCCGGGTTCCGGACTGCGTTCGCCCTGGGCCGTTGGCGGCGCCTAACATCTCGTCCGCAAGCAGGGAGAGTTCTATTGGGTTCGCGCAGTCCGCGCACCAGGGCGCCTACCGGCCACCTCACAAAGTCGTCGGCAGGGAGCGCGGGTACGCGCAGAACTCGCTGTCGGCGGCCTGTTCCACCGCGAGCGCGCGGTTTTCCGGTCCGGGCGGAAGACAGCGGGCATGCGAGCGGGACGCCCGGGTGCGAGACCAAGCTGGTGGCCGGTTCTAAGCGCCTACTGGCAGTGGACTCAGAGGCCGTTCAGAAGCTCGCAGGCCAAGCTGAGTACGCACGAATGCTGACGCCCAAGGCCCGACTGGAAGGCAAACAAATGGGACCAGATGACGCAACCCGCCCTGTCGGTCGTGACGCGGTCAGCCGAGGCGAGGCCATCAGGTACCGCAAGCGCAGCCGAGGCAGACTGCGCGCAGCGACGGCGGGCGCTGGCTTGGCCAGCGTCTTGGCGGCTGGCGGGGTGGCCTACACCCTGCCAGGGTCGCACGCCGCCACCCTCGCCGACCGAGCCAGCCCAGGCTCCGGCTCGGCCACCGCAAGCCGCGCACAGTCGAGCACGTCCCGCGCAGCCAAGCCGAGCAAGTCTGGCTCCAGCGACGGACTCCAGCGCACAACCGCGCCGTCTGCTAGTTCCGGCACGGCAGAGGTGACATCGGGCAGCTCCTGACCTGCGCAGAACCTCGAGTTTCCAGAGGCTCCATCTCGCGCGGCGCCACCGGTTCAACCTTGTCAAACAGCCGGGGTGGGGCTCGTACAGTCGGTCGTGGCGGACCCGGAAGGTGACTTGTCCGAAGAGCTGGTACTCGGGGTTGAGCCATTCGCGCTGGATGATCTTGTCGCCCTCGAGTGTTCTCCCGGACCCGTCATCGCTCGGCATCCGTCGGTGGGCATCAGCCGCCAGAGGCGGTCGCCTAGCCGTCGTTTCAGGCAGCGCATTGGTTCGTTGTGGGTCTTCGCGAGCTGATCTCGCTCGGTAGGCGCTGCCCGCCGGCACGGTTCAGATGAGAGGCATAGCTTGCCCAGAGCCGCCGCTTCGATCGGTGGCACATCCTGCATGAGTAACGCGGCGGCAAGCGCCGCTGTGGCTCATCAGGAGGCTGGTCGTGGGGATGACCTCAAGCACGGCGCTGTGGTACGCCAGCCGGGCGACCGGCGTGGTCGCGCTGGTGCTGCTCACCGTGGTGGTGCTGCTCGGCATTATGGTCAGCCGGCGCGGGCGGCTGCCTGGGCTGCCGAGGTTCGCGACAACGAGCCTGCACCGCAGCATGTCCCTGCTGGCGGTGGCGTTCGTTGCGGTTCACGTCGCAACCGCGATTGCCGACCCGTATGTCACGATCGGGATCGCGGCCGCGGTGATCCCGTTCAGTTCGCCCTACCGGCCGTTGTGGCTCGGCCTCGGGGCGATCTCGTTGGACCTGATCATCGCGCTGGTCGCGACCAGCCTGGCCCGCGGCCGGATCGGCCGAAAGACCTGGCGCGGCGTGCACGGGCTGGCATACGCCTGCTGGCCCGTCGCGCTGCTGCATGGCGTCGGGTCCGGCACTGACATGCGGGCGGGCTGGCTGCTGGCGCTCACCATCAGCTGCACTGCTGCCGTGCTCGCTGCAGCGTGCTGGCGGATCGGGACCGCGATGACCACTCCGGGCCTGGCCGGGCGACCGGCTCACGCCCTCCGCGACGCCGAGCTGGCGACGGGCGGCGCTCGTCGAGAGCTCACCGAGGGTGCGCGATGATCGCGCTGACACCGGTGCGGTGGGAGGTGGGGAATGGCACCCCGGCAGGCGAGCCTGGGCTGCCCCGGATACTGCCGTCGGTGGCCGACTCGGCTGCCGAGCCAGCAGCGTGCCTCGACGTCGCCGCGCATGTGCGCAAGCACGGCCTGCCGAAGTTCCGAGGCGCCGCGCTCATCGAGCAAGCCGCTGCCGCCGGACTGACGGGGCGGGGCGGCGCGGCGTTCCCAGTCGCCAGGAAGCTCTCGGCGGTCGCTGCTGGCCGCGACGCGGTAGTAGTCGGCAACGCAGCAGAGGGTGAGCCGGCCAGCTCCAAGGACGCCGCGCTGTTCTGGCTCGCGCCGCATCTCGTGCTCGACGGCCTGCAGGCAGCCGCTGAGGCGGTCGGCGCGCGCTCGGCCTACCTGTACCTGTCCCGCTCCGACCCCCGCGGTGGTCCGGACCTGGCCGGTCAGCTACGGACGGCACTGGCGAGCCGGGCGGCAGCCGGAACCGACCGCGTCGGCGTCGAGCTGATCGATGCGCCCGCCCGGTTCCTGGCCGGCGAGGAGAGCGCGCTGGTCGCCAGGATCAACGGCGGTGCGGCGAGGCCGTCGTTCAAGGGCCGACGCGTGTTCGAGCGGGGCATCGGCGGCCGTCCGACCCTGGTGCAGAACGTCGAGACTCTGGCCCACCTTGCGCTGATCGCGCGCCATGGCGCAGCCTGGTTCCGCAGCGTCGGCACGCAAGACGAGCCCGGATCGATGCTCTGCACCGTGCGCGACGCTGTTGGCCGCGCCCGCGTCGTGGAGACCCCCATCGGGACGCAGCTGGACCGGCTCATGAAGCTCGGCGATGATGTGCAAGCCGTGCTGGCCGGCGGCTACCACGGCGGCTGGCTGACTTTGGCCACAGCGCGCCGGATGTCGCTGAGCAACGCTGACCTGCGCCCGGTCGGCGCCACCGTGGGCGCGGGCGTGCTTGCTGCGCTGCCGGCCGCCTACTGCGGCCTGGCGGAGACAGCACACGTAGCCCGTTCCCTGGCATTGGAATCGGCGGGTCAATGCGGCCCGTGCTTCAACGGACTGCCAGCGATCGCCACCGCACTGGCGGCCGTGGCTAGGCCGCACCCCGCCGAGGGCGAGCTGGCCAGCCTCCGCCGCTGGGCCGGCCTGGTCACCGGGCGCGGCGCGTGCCACCACCCGGACGGTACCGTCCGGTTGATCGGGAGCGCGCTGCGCGTCTTCGCCGTCGAGATCGCCGAGCACAGCCTGGGCCGGTGCACGGCTACGCGCCATGAGCAGTTCCTGCCCCCACTCCCGGCTGCGCCGCTGACCGAATCCGACTGGAGCTAACCATGACCAACATCAGGATGCGGCTGGGCGTCAACCCTATCGCCTGCTCCGGCCACGGCGCCTGCGCCGAGCTGCTGCCCGAGCTCATCACGGCCGATGAGTGGGGTTACCCGATAATCGCCGAAGGCGGGGGCGTCCCGGCGCGGCTGGCCCGAACCGCGCGGCGGGCCGTCACCGACTGCCCGACACTGGCCCTCTGGCTGGCACGCAGAGGAAACTCAGAAGAAGCTCAGATATCCGCCCGAGCAGGCACCGGCAAACTAGGGACATGATCACCGTCATGGATCCCATGCCACCCGCGACCGGTGAGGAGGAAGGCAACCCGCACCGGGCCGACGGCTCCCCCGTTCGGGTACTCGTCGTGGACGACGAGCCCAGCCTGGCTGAGCTGCTGGCCAGCGTGCTGAGGTACGAGGGCTGGGAGATCCGGACGGCCGCGAACGGCAGCAGTGCGGTGCGGACGGCGCGCGAGTTCCAGCCGGATGCCATCGTGCTCGATATCATGCTGCCTGACTTCGACGGCCTGGAGGTGCTGCGGCGGGTCCGGGGAATCCTGCCGCAGGTGTGCGTGCTATTCCTCACTGCCAGGGACTCTGTACAGGACCGGGTGAGCGGCATCACCGCCGGCGGCGACGATTACGTCACCAAGCCGTTCAGCCTCGAGGAAGTGATCGCCCGACTGCGCGGGCTACTGCGCCGCGCCGGGATGGCGCGGGCTAGCTCGGGCGCCGATCTCATCGTGGCCGGCCTGAGCATGGACGAGGACGCGCGCGAGGTGCGTCGCGACGGCGAGCTGATCGAGCTGACTGCGACCGAGTTCGAGCTGCTGCGGTTCATGATGCGCAACCCCCGCCGCGTGCTGTCCAAGGCGCAAATCCTGGACCGCGTGTGGAATTACGACTTCGGCGGCCAGGCCCACGTCGTCGAGCTGTACATCAGCTACCTGCGCAAGAAGATCGACTCAGGGCGCGAGCCGCTGATTCATACCGTTCGCGGCGTGGGGTACGTGCTGAAGCCTCCGGCCTGATCATGGTGAAGCACATTCCCGCACGCTGGGTTGCCCTGGCCCGCCAGTGGCTAGCAGCCCGCACCCTGCGCGGTCGCCTTGTCGTCGGCCTGCTCGTGCTGCTCGCGCTCGCCTGCGCGTCGGTCGGCGCCGTCACCTATGCGCACCTGCAGTCGGTGCTGACCAGCAACGTGAACTCCGAGCTGCAGCTCGCGAACCAGCGGTACGTCGACTGCCTGCAAGGAGCGCCGCCGGGCTCGCAGGACGACGACGGGGGCAACCCCGATGGCGGGCCGCCGGACAGCCCCGGTCCGGGACCGTGTGCCCAGGAGCAGAATGCCGGCACGCTCAACGTCGTGTTCAGCACCGGCGGCACGGTGCTGGCCGCGGACCTGGCCAACTCCGACGTCTGCCGACTGTCGTCGACCGACCGGGCGCTGCTCGCCAGCCTGCGCACCGGCAGCGTGTCCGCCAGCCAGTTCTACGGCCCGCAGACTATCGATCTCTCGGCCTACGGCGAATACCAGGTGATAGCCCGTGACACCAAGGCCGGTCTCGTTGTGACCGGACTGCCGCTGACGCCTGTCACTGCCACCCTGCGCCAGGTAGCACTCGCGGAGATCACCGTCTTCACCGCCGCGCTCGTGCTGGCCGGCATCATCGGCACGGCGTGGGTACGCGCGTCGCTGCGACCGCTACGGAGGGTGGCGGCCACGGCTACCAGGGTCACGAGCCTCCCGCTGGCAAGCGGCGAGGTCAGCCTGCCCGAGCGCGTACCCGACACCGACCCGCGCAACGAGGTCGGCCAGGTCGGCGCGGCATTCAACAGGATGCTCGGCCACGTCGAATCCGCGCTTGCCCGGCGTGAGGCAAGCGAAACCAGACTGCGAAGCTTCGCCGCCGACGCCAGCCACGAACTCCGCACGCCGCTCGCCGCCATCCGCGGCTACGCCGAGATGGCGCGCAGGCACCCCGGCCCCCTGCCGGCGGACGTCGCGCACGCGCTGAGCCGGGTCGAATCGGAATCTGCTCGGATGACCGAACTTGTCGACGAGCTCTTGCTGCTCGCCCGGCTGGACGCAGGCCGACCGCTGGCGACCGAGGCAGTGGACTTGACGAGGCTTTTGATCGACGCAGCCAGTGACGCCAGCGTCGCCGCCACTGACCACGAGTGGCTGCTCACACTGCCGGAAACTCCGGTTGTAATCCGCGGCGATGAGCAGCGACTGCGGCAGGTACTGGCGAACCTACTCAGCAACGCAGCCCGGCATACCCCGGCCGGCACCGTCGTGACCGTCGCCTTGCGCACGGCTCGACCAGCCCCTGCCCAGCGCGAGCATGGCGCGGCTGTGATCACCGTTGCCGATAACGGACCAGGCATTCCGGCCGAGCTTCAGCCCGACGTGTTCGAGCGGTTCGTGCGTGGCGACACATCCCGGTCGCGTACCGCCGGCAGCAGCGGTCTGGGCCTGGCCATCGTGCACGCCGTGACCTCGGCGCACGGCGGCACCGCCAGCGTGACCAGTCAGCCCGGCGAGACCAGGTTCGTGATCGAGCTGCCGATCGCCGATTGACCGGTCCTTCGCCACCACCATCAGCGGCGCAGCCAGAGGTCTGCCGCGACCATCGCCACGAGGCCATCGTGCCCTTGTTCCGCTGGTGATCACGGATCTAGCGTGGGGATC
>JASHSZ010000049.1 GCA_030040815.1 Streptosporangiaceae bacterium | reverse complement strand
GTCCGCCCGGGACACGAGGGCGCCGACCACCGCACGCCGCGATACCGCAGCCGATGAGCCGTCGCGGCTCCGCGGGTCAGCCGCAATCTGCAACCTGCCCTGCGCCGTTCTACGCAGCAGGCGCCAAAATCGGGACTTTACCTTTTACTGGCAATTCTATTACCTCACCATTGCCTGCCGTGAATTTGCCCGCTCTGATAAAACTGACTCATCAGCGCTACGTCATTGGTGATCCGCGGCGGCAGACCAGCGCCGACGTTGCGCGCCGTCTTCGTCCGGCACGCCGCCGCCTGGGTCTACCTGCTCTGTGTCTGCCTGGCTGAGCTCGCCTATGTGCTGCTCCCACCCCCCGACCGGGCCACCCTGCTGGGCTGGGCCAGCACCAGCGTGCACAACCTCACGCACGACCCGGTCGCGTCTCTCGTCGCCTCGGCGTTCTTCCCCACCGGCTTCCTGTGGGCCTGGCCGGTCCTGATCGCGCTGGCGCTCTTCGGGGCGACCAGTGTCTTCGGCAACTGGCGCACGGTGGTCACCTGCGCCGCAGGCCAGCTCGTCGGCACTGCCATCAGTGAGGGGATCGTCGCGTACCGGATCTCCGCTGGCAGCCTGCCAGCCGCCGACCGGTTCCTGCTCGACGTCGGGCCCTCCTACGTCGTGGTCGCCGCGATCGCGGTCGGCTTGCTGTACGGCGGCTGGCTGGTCCGCGGTGCGGCCGTGCTCGATCTGGCCCTGCTGGTCTTCGTCGGCCAGATATTCGCGGGCCTCAGCCGCCTGGAGGTTGCGCCCGTCGGCCATCTCACCGCGCTGGTTACCGGAATGATCGTCGGAACTGTTTTTGCCCGGCGCTATACGACAAAATGACCCGGTCATTACCAGATCACGCTTCTGTATCCTGCGGTCCGAATATGGTGAAGAACAACTGCTAAATTGAAATGCAGCAGCGCCGGGTCTCGGTGGTTGCGAGGCCACGGTAGCGGGGCAACTACCGCAGCCCTGAGTTCAGGGCCTGACTCGACTCGTTGTTTCGGCAGGTTGAGCTTTCATGGGCTTTGACGTCTCAGGGGTCGCCGGTCTGCGGCCAGGGTCGACCACGGGGACTGCGCCGGCGTTGCCATCAACGCGCCGGTCGGCACGCTGGTACGGCTGGTTTGCCGTGCTCGGCATCGGGTCGTCGCTGATCGTCATGCTGGTGGTGTCGCTCGGCCGGGCCTCGTGGATGGGGCCGCCGCTGAAGATGCCCGCGGTCGGCCCTCCCTTCGAGATCACCAGCTTGCACCTGACGCTGGCCGTCGTCACCTATGCGCTCTGGCTCTCGGCGATCACAGGCGGACTGGGGCTTGCCGCCGCGCTCATCGCCGTGCGGCGCGGGGCACGGCCGTCGGTCCGGGCCCTGCTGATGGTCGCCGGCGCGGTCGTGGCGATCCTCACCGTGCTGCCCCCAGTCGGGTCCACGGACTCGCTGGACTACATGGCGTTCGGCCGGATGGTCGTGCTCGGCCATAGCCCGTACATCATGGTGCCGGTGGACCTCAAGCACATGCACGACGTCGTCGCCAGGTCCATCCCGTGGGAGTGGGGACGGATTCCGTCGACCTACGGCCCGGCGGCCACCGTCGAGCAGTACCTGGCCGCCCGGCTCGGCGGCACGTCCGCAGCCAGGATCGTGTTCTGGCTCAAGGTCGGCAACGCGCTGGCCTTCGGTGCGGTGGCCTACGTCGCCGACCGGCTGCTGCGCTCAGACCCCGCGGCCCGGCTGCGGGCGCACCTGCTGTGGACCATAAACCCGCTGCTCATCTGGCAGCTCATCGCGGCCGCGCACCTTGACGTGCTGGCCACCGCGGCCGGCGTGCTCGGCCTGGTGCTGGCAGCGGGCTGGCCTAAGACGCCCGTGCCCGGGCACGAACGTCTCGGCCGGGTGCTCGCCGGCAGCATGCTGCTTGGGCTCGCCGCCGATATCAAGATCACATTCGTGCTCTTCGGCCTGGGTCTAGCCTGGGCGTTCCGCCACTCGATCGCGGCCTGCATCGTCGCCGCCTGCGGCATGCTCGCCGTGCTGCTGCCAAGCTACGCGTGGTTCGGCCGACCCGCCGTCGAGGCCGTGCTGGACCGCGGCAACCGCACCACGGCCGACAACTTCTACCAGCTCTTCGCCAGCAACGGGCACAGCTTCGTCATGACGCATGTCGACGTCATCGCTACCGTCGTCGGCGTGGGGGTGGCGATCGTCGTGCTGTCCAGGCTGCCGATCCGGGCGACCGCACAGCCGGTTATCTTCGTGGCGCTTGGACTCAGCACGGCGTGGCTGTTCACCTGGCAGTACCAGCTGCCGTCCTATGAGGCGATGATCATCTGCCTGCTGATCCTCGTGCCCGCGTGCTGGCTGGACTGGCTCGTCATCATCCGGCTAACGGCCGCCACCGTGGCGCTGATGCCCGGAAATCCGACGCCACCCCCGACCCGCCTGCTGGCCAGGATTTCCCTTGACGACCTCACGATCACGGTGCCGATCGTGCTGCTGGGCGCCGCGGTGGCGCTGGTCGTGCTCTGTCTGACGGCTCGCGGCCGGCCTAGCCAGAAGGCTGCGATGCCCGAGCCCGTCCAGCCCGTATCGAGCGCCCAGCCCGCCGCTAGCGGCTGACCGCGGACGCCGCGCTGCTGACCGGGTCCACCCCGGCGGCCGATGCCTGCCGGCGGCGCGCCACGGTCAGCCGCACCGCGAGCACCGCGGCCACCACGAACACCGCCAGACCTGTCAGCAGGTCCAGGTTGCCGACGACCAACTGCCAGTCGTGCCAGTGGTACTCGCCATACCACGGCCGGTCCCCGAGCCGGTAATACTGACCCGCGGTGGTACCGGGCGGCCAGTAGATCAGGCCCTCGAAGACATCGCCCGAAGTCCGCGGCTGACCCCACAGCGCGCCCGGCCACGCCCCGAACAGCCCGGCGACGAGCACTGCACCCGTGAGCCACGCGTACCGCAACGCTCCGCGCGCACGCAGCCCGTAGCAGCCGAGGACGACGACGATGGGGACTATCCAGACCCAGTGGTGGTCCCAGCTGAACGGCGACACGAGCAGGCCCGTGAGCGCGCAGGTGAGAACTCCGGCTACCGGCTGGCCTGCCCGATGGAGCAGGGCCGCACAGGCCAGGCCCACGATCAGCGTCAGCACCACGACCGGCAGCCAGATCGGCTTCCCCGCTGCGACGCTGCCGGCCAGCCGGGTGATGAGGGCAGCCAGCGACTGGTTGGAGTCACGGCCGACGAACCCGATGCGGCCGCCCTGGAGGAACAGCCCGTGCAGCCACCACGCCCGCGAATCGGCCGGCAAGGCGAAGCCGACCAGGACGGTGCCCACGAACGTCGTCGCCGCCACGACGGCCTGCCGGAACCTCCGCGTGAGCAGCAGGTAGGGGATGAAGATCAGCGGGACGAGCTTGATCCCGGCGGCGATGCCGACACCGATGCCCTGCCACCAGCGCCGTTCCGGCTGGAACAGATCCCACAGGAGAAGAGCCATCAGCAGCAGCTCGATCTGGCCCAGATATATGACGTGCAGCACGGGCGCGACCCAGAACAGCACCGCCGTGGCCAGCAGCGTGCCGCCAGCGCGCGTCTCCCAGTCCCGGTAACCGAGCGCGCCGAGCGTTACCCAGATCGCGACGGGCAGCGCCAGCAGGCTCGCCAGGCTCCAGAGTCCGATCACCAGGTGCCACGGCAGCGCCCCGACCACGGTGAAGATCAGGGCGGCGAACGGCGGGTAGGTGAACTGGTTCGTGGTGTCCGGCCAGTCGTACAGCGGCGTGCCGTTCAGGACTGCCCGTCCGCCCCGCACGTAGACATGCAGGTCGACCGTATTGAGCCACATGATCGTCGGATGGCTGACGATGTACGCGCCGTAACAGGCCATCGAGATGAGGACCACGACCACACCCGCGGTCAGCACCGTCTGTCCGGACGGGTGAGTCTTGCCCGCGAGACCAGCGCTGCCCGGCTGCACGAGGTTAGGCACGGGCTACAGTATCGCGGACCGGCAGCACCAGGCGACGCCGCTGCCCCGGCGCGCCGCTGCCCCGGCCGCCGTTCTGGCGGCAGCTATCAGTAACTATCACCCGGTCAGCAGCGCCGCTGGCCCGGCGGTGACCTCGTCCTGCTCCTCCCGGCGGCGCGTCACGGCGATGCGCACGGCGATAGCTGCGGCTATCAGCAGTACCGCGAGCCCCGTGAGCACGTAAAGATTGCCGACGACGAGCTGGAAGCCGCGCCAGTGGTACTCGACGTACCACGGCCGGTCGCCGAGCCGCTGGAAGGTGCCAGGGTTGGTGTTGGGCGGCCACCAGATCAGGCCCTCGGAAAAGCCACCCAGGTCCTGCGGCTGGCCCCAGAGGGCGCCCGGCCAGGCGCCGAACAGGGCACCGATCAAGACGGCCGCGGAGAGCCACGCCCACCGCAACCAGCCCCGGCACCGGATCCCGTAGCACGCCAGCACCGTCACTCCGGGAACGATCCAGACCCAGTGGTGGTCCCAGCTGATGGGCGAGATGAGCAGGCCGGTCAGCGCGCAGGTCAGCACGCCCGGAAGCCAGTGGCCTGCCCGCGCGAAGGCCACGGCGCACGCGATGCCGCCGATGAGCACCACGGCCGCCGCCACAATCCAGATGGGCTCGCCTCCCGAGATGCTGCCCGACAGCCGGGCAATGAGGCCATCCAGAGACTGGTTGCCTTCCCAGCCGGTGAAGCCGGTCCGACCGCTCTGGAACAGCAGTCCGTCCAGCCACCATGCCCGCGAGTCCGCGGGCAGCACCAAAAACCCGATGATCACGGAGGCGACGAACGTGCCCGCCGCGACCGCGGCCTGCCGGTACCGCCGGGTGAACAGCAGGAACGGGATGAAGATCAGCGGCACCAGCTTGATCCCGGCGGCCAGGCCCACGCCGACGCCCTGCCACCAGCGCCGCTCCGGCTGACACAGGTCCCAGATGACCAGCAGCATCAGCACGAGCTCGATCTGACCGAGGTACATCGTCCGCTGCACCGGCTCGGTCCAGAACAGCACGGCTGCGAGCGCCAGTGTGCCGCCGAGCTTGGCCAGACTGGCGCGGTAGCCGAGCCCGCCGAGTGTCACCCAGATCGTCGCGAGGAGGGCGACGATGTTCACCCCGAGCCAGAACTCGGGCAGCAGACCCCAGGAAAAGAACGCAAAGATGGCAAAGACGATCGCGGCGAACGGGGGGTAGGTGAACTTCAGCCCGAATCCCGGCCAGTCATACAGCGGCGACGCCAGCGCCGGGTTGTAGGGCGGCCGGATGTGCGCGACTACTTCGCCGCCCATCCGGTACACATTCAGGTCAACGGGGCTCAGCCAGCTGTCCGCCGGATGGGTGACGATGAACGCGCAGTAGCCCGCGATCGTGACCGCAAACAGGACCGCGCCCGCGATCAGCAGCGACCCGCGAATCGGGCGCACGCTGCCCGCCAGCCGAGCACCGCTGGCTCGAAGGAGCGTCGACACGGGCTCTAGTATCCCGGATTCGCCGCCATCCCACGGCACCGGCTCAGCCGCGAGCGGCTGTCAGCTGCCAGCCGGACCTGGCGGCCATCACACCTCCGCTTCCCGCCGGCAACCGTCTCGTGGCCAGCATGCCAGGGCTACCTGGTCCGGACGCGGCCCGCTAAGCCAGCCCTGAGCCTGTCCTGTAGTTCGGCGCCGGAGTAGCTTGACTCCGCCAGCGAATTTCCGCGCGCGGGAGGAGTGACGGTGAGCGAGCGTGCCTGCGTAATCGTCGGGGCCAGCCTTGCCGGAGCCAAGGCCGCGGAGACGCTTCGAGCCGAGGGTTTCGCCGGCCCTGTCGTGCTGATCGGCGCGGAATCTGAGCTCCCGTACGAGCGGCCGCCGCTGTCCAAGGACTACCTCCAGGGCAAGTCACCGCGGGACACGATCTACGTGCACCCGGCGGAGTGGTACGCCGAGCACGACGTGGACCTGCGGCTGGGCGTGCCGGTCACCGAGATCGACCGGGCGGGGCACCGGGTGACGCTCTCCGACGGCAGTTCGCAGCCGTACGCGAAGCTGCTGCTGGCCACCGGGTCGGCGCCGCGACGGCTGCCGACGCGCGGCGCCGACCTGGACGGCGTGGTGTACCTGCGCACCGTCGGCGACAGCGACCGAATCAAGACGGCGCTCGAGTCGGCGTCGGCGGTGGCGGTCATCGGCGCGGGCTGGATCGGCCTCGAGACCGCCGCGGCGGCGCGCATCGCCGGCGCCGAGGTCACCGTGCTCGAGACCGCCGAGCTGCCGCTGCTGCAAGTGCTCGGGCCCGAGTGCGCCCGGGTATTCGCCCAGCTGCACCGCGATCACGGCGTCGATCTTCGGCTGGGGACTAGCGCAGCAGAGATCACCGGCGCTGCCGGGCGCGCCACCGGCTTGCGGCTGACCGACGGCACACAGATCGACGCCGACCTGGTCATCGTTGGCATCGGCATCACACCGAACACCCAGCTCGCCGACGCCGCCGGGCTGCCGGTGGCTAACGGCGTGGTGGTCGGTGCTGACCTGCGCACCGATGATCCCGCCGTCTACGCGGCCGGCGACGTCGCCAGCGCCTTCCATCCGCTGCTCGGCAAGCACATCCGGGTGGAGCACTGGGCGAACGCGCTGAATCAGCCGCAGGCGGCCGCCCGGTCGATGCTCGACCAGCCGGTGAGCTACGACCGGGTGCCGTACTTCTACACCGATCAGTACGACCTCGGCATGGAGTACTCCGGCTACGTGGAGCCCGGCGGCTATGAGCGGGTCGTCTTCCGGGGAGACATTGCGGCGCGCGAGTTCATCGCGTTCTGGCTCGACTCCGGTCGCCGGGTGCTGGCGGGCATGAACGTCAATATCTGGGACGTCAACGACGCGATCCAGGCGCTGGTCCGGTCGGGCAAGCCGACGGATCCTGATGTGCTCCGCGACCCGACCATCGACCTGGCCGGGCTCGCCTAGCGCCGCCGCTGCCGGAGCCGTTGGCTCCCGCGACGCAGCGCACGACGTTAACGTCAGTGTCAAGCCTGAAAGAAACTTGAGAGGAACGCTGTTAAGGCTGGATGCTGGCTGTGATCGGTTACCTCGCAAGCAAGGAGACGGCGGCTAGGCCAGATGGAAAAGGCGATCCTGTTCGCACTGGCGGCGAGCCTGTGCACGGCGACTTCCTCGGTGTGCCAGCGCCTTGGCGCGAGGACGACCGAGAGCCAGTCAGCCAAGCTTGATGTCTGGCTGGTATTCCGGCTTGCCCGGCACCCGATCTGGCTGACCGGGATCGCGAGCATGATCCTCGGATTCGTCTTCCAGCTCGCGGCCTTGCACTCCGGGCCCCTGGCCCTCGTCCAGCCGATCCTGGCCCTGGAACTGCTGTTCGTCTTCGGTTACATGGCGATACTCGGGAACCGGATGGTGAAACAGCGCGACTGGCTGGCAGCGGCGGCGATGTGCGCCGGGCTCGCCGTGTTCCTCTTCGCGGCGCAGCCTTCGGGCGGCCGCCAGCACGCTCCCGGCTACCTGTGGCTGCTGGCCGGCCTGGCAACGCTCGGCGTCGTGCTGGTCGCGCTGGCGCTGGCCTTCGGGCTCGGTCGGCGACCGTCGGCGTCCGGATCCCAGCGCGCCGCCATCCTGGGGGCTGCCACCGGGATCTCCTGGGGGTTCGTCGCCGCAGTCATCAAAGAGTTCAGCTCGCACCTCAGTGGCGGCCCGTCTGCGATCTTCACGAACTGGTCGGTCTACGTCCTGGTAGGCGCTGGCGCGGCGAGCTTGCTGCTCGCCTCGCACGCGCTGGCGGCCGGGCCGCTGGCCGCGTCCCAGCCGGGATTCACCATCCTCGACCCACTGTCGGCGAGTCTGCTCGGCCTGTTCCTGTTCGGCGAGCACTTCCAGACCGCCACCCAGGATCTGGCGCTCGAGGCCCTGGCACTCGCGCTGCTGGTCACGGGCGTCTCGGCGCTGAGCCACAGCCACCTGATCCAGGGTGAGCAGGACGCGGAAGCGCCCGAGCCGGCGGCGGGCATCCACGGCGCGACCGCCATCGCCGGCGCTGGCGCTGGCGGCGAGGGACTGACGCCGACACAGCACCTGACCGGGACCCAGCCGGGCGACGGCGCGTGCCAGAGCACCGGCTAGCTGCCGAGCCGCACGCCAGATTCGCCCGTTCCCGTATCGCGAGGGGTTAGATAACGATCATGGGCCCGATAATGCTGCGCACGGCGACAATCCACGACCTCGCCGGGCGCGTTGCCGTGCCCGGCTACGACCGAGGCGCGCTCCAGGTCGGCATCGTTCACTTCGGCGCGGGGGCCTTCCACCGCTCACACCAGGCGATGTATCTCGACCGGCTGATGTCCGCGGGCCAGGCCAGCGACTGGGCCGTCTGCGCCGTGGACGTGCTCGCGACGGACCGGCCCAAGCGGGCGGCGTTCCGGTCCCAGGACGGGCTGTACACCTTGATGGTCAAGCAGCCAGACGGCAGCGTCGAGCCGCAGGTGATCGGATCCCTGGCCGAGTACCTGTTCGCGCCCGACGAGCCTGGCAAGGTCCTGGACCGGCTCACCGACCCGCGGACCAGGGTCGTCTCGCTCACCATCACCGAGGGCGGCTACAACCTGCGGCACGACACCGGCGAGTTTGACATTGCCAGCCCGCTGGTGCAGCACGACCTGGCGCCGGGTGCGGTGCCCCGAACCGTGTTCGGCTTCGTCGTCGCCGCGCTGCGGCGCCGCCGGGATAGCGGCGTGGCGCCATTCACGGTGATGTCCTGCGACAACATCGAAGGGAACGGGGACGTGGC
>JASHSZ010000414.1 GCA_030040815.1 Streptosporangiaceae bacterium | reverse complement strand
GACAGGAACGCGATCACGAACACGCCGCCGATATGCCAGTGCGGAGAGAACGGAATCGTCCAGGACGTGACACTGTTGCCGGTGTTGAAGTCCCAGTCCTCCCACAGGCTGTAGATGCCCGCCCCGTAAAGGATCAGCCCGCCCAGCAACGGAAGGATGCCCTGCATAAACAGGTTGCGCACGGTGCTCGTCAGGTTCCGGCGGTAGTACCAGGCGCAGGCGAAGCCCGTCAGCCCGTAGTAGGCAGCGATGAAAATGCCGCAGCAGGTGACCGCGTCCACGATCGCTTCGCCATGGGAGATGTAGTTGAGCAGCACGTACAGCACTATTGAGATGCCGCCCATCACCAACGTGGACACGGTCGGAGTCAGGAACCGGCGGTTTATCTTCGCGAACGACGCCGGCAGCGCCTTGTAGGCGGCCATGGACAGCGTGGTGCGGGCGGTCGGGAGGATCGTGGTCTGGGTCGAGGCGGCCGCCGAGCTCAGCACCATAAGGAACAGCAGCCGGGAGAGTACGGCGCCGATTCCGCTCGAGCCGAAGATCGCCGGGCCGAGAACGGACAGCACGTCGGTGTCGTGCGCCGGGTTACCGAGCCCGATGCCCTTGGTCCCGATACCTGCGAACGACTGGGCACCCGTGGTAGCCAGCCCGTAGATCACCAGCAGCAGCACGGTGGAGATGATCGCGGCCCGGCCCGGAGTCTTGCTCTTGTCCTTGGTCTCCTCGTTCACCGAGACCGCCGTGTCCCAGCCCCAGTAGATGAAGATGAACAGCACCAGCCCGCTCACCAGCGGCGCGGTGCCGGCGTGCAGCGGGTCGAACCAGGAGAGCCGCACCGGAATGGAGACCGACGGGTGGTGCCCCGTGCCGACCCGCACCAGCGCGACGATGGAGAGCGCCATAAGCATGATCAGTTCGATGGACAGCAGCACCTTCTGGAAGTTGGCCGAGACCTCGATCCCCACGTAGCAGATCGCCGTCATCGCGACGATCCAAAGCACACCGACCAGCAGCACCCAGCCGCTGGCCGGGTTGCTGCCGATGGCGCTGTCCGGGCCGACGAACAGGAAGAACACATACTGGCCCGCCACCTGGGCCAGGCTGGCCATGACCAGGATGTCGGCGGCGACGATCCACCACCCGCCGGCCCAGCCGCTCTTCGGGCCGAACGCCCGGCTGGCCCACGTGAACGTCGTGCCGCAGTCCGGGTCTGCCTTGTTGAGCTCGTTGTAGCCGATCGAGCACAGCAGCATCGGCACGAACGCAAGCAGGCACACCGCCGGCGCGTGCAGGCCGATGACCGCGATGACGTACCCAAGCGTCGCCGCGAGGCTATAGGCAGGCGCGACCGACGCGGTTGCGATAACCGTACTCGAGGCCAGGCCCAGCGCCCCGGACTTGAGTCCCTTGTCAAGGTCCTGCTCGACCTGCAGTGTCTGCTCGGCAGTCGCCATGTCGTCCCTCCCTACCTCCCAGCCCGCCGGTAATGACGCAGGGTCCGGAGGCGGGAACAGCATGTGTCCGAACAGGGTAAGGCACTCAGTGGACCAGATGTCCGGGTGCCACGTTTCTAACACCACCGGGCCGATAAGGCAACGATTTCAGTCGTAAAATGTATGAAATGCGACTGGTATAGTCGCTGACGCCCTGCCGTCCGGGTCTAGGATCACCACCATGCGGATCCTCCTCGTCGGGGCTGGCGGGGTCGGCACCGCGATCGCGCAGATCGCGGCCCGCCGTCCGTTCGCCGAGCTCATCATCGCCGACTATGACCTGGCCAGGGCGCAGCGTGCGGCCGCGGCCAAGCCCACCTACACCGCGCTCCAGCTAGACGCCAGGGACGAAGCGGGCACGGCGGCGCTGCTCACCGAGTACCGATGCGACGCGCTGATGAACGCCACCGACCCGCGGTTTGTGATGCCCCTGTTCCGAGCCGCCCTCGCCGCCAGGGTGAATTACCTGGACATGGCCATGTCGATGTCGCGGCCGGACCCGGACGAGCCGTACGCGCGCACCGGGGTCAAGCTGGGCGACGAGCAGTTCGCCATGGCGGGGCAGTGGGAGCAGGCCGGCCGGCTCGCGCTGGCGGGCATCGGCGTTGAGCCCGGCCTCTCCGACGTGTTCGCCCGGCACGCAGCCGACGAGCTATTCAGCGAGATCACCGAGATCGGGGTGCGCGACGGCGCGAACCTGACGGTGGCCGGCTACGAGTTCGCCCCGACGTTCTCCATCTGGACCACGATCGAAGAGTGCCTGAACCCACCCGTCATCTGGGAGTCCGACCGCGGCTGGTTCACCACCGAGCCATTCAGCGAGCCGGAGACCTTCACGTTCCCGGCCGGGATCGGCCCGGTGGAGTGCGTGAACGTCGAGCACGAAGAGGTTCTGCTGATGCCGCGCTGGGTCCAGGCGCGGCGGGTCACGTTCAAGTACGGCCTCGGCGCGGAGTTCATCGGCGTCCTGCAGACGCTGCACAAGCTGGGCCTCGACCAGACCACGCCGGTCAGCGTCGAGGGCGGGCGCGTGTCGCCCAGGGACGTGGTCGCCGCCTGCCTGCCCGACCCGGCCACGCTCGGCCCTCAGATGTCGGGCCTGACCTGCGCGGGTACCTGGGTGACCGGCACCGGAAAGGACGGCCGTCCCCGCGAGGTGTATCTGTACCACGTCGTCGACAACGCGCAGACGATGGCCGAGTACGGCTCGCAGGCGGTCGTCTGGCAGACGGCGATCAACCCGGTCGTCGCCCTCGAA
>JASHSZ010000413.1 GCA_030040815.1 Streptosporangiaceae bacterium | reverse complement strand
AAAGGCCACGATCGCGGCCACTACCAGCGCGGCCACGACGTACCCGGCCACTGACAGGTCGTGCTCGACGGTATGCCAGGCCGACCCCACGCCGTAGCCGATGCTGGCGATCACGCTGCCATAGATCAGCGTCCCGATCAGGCTGAGTACGCCGAAGCGCAGCGCCGGCACCCCGGCGAAACCGGCGACGACCGAGGTGAAGGAGCGCACGAACGGCAGCGCGCGGCCCACCGGTATCGCCCACGCGCCGCGGCCGGCCAGGAACCGCTCGGTTCGGTCCAGATCGGCCTTCGTGATCAGCAGGTACCGGCCCAGCCGCTCGACGACCGGGCGCTCCGCGACGCGTCCGACCCCGTAGGACACATATGACCCCGCGAGCTCGGCGAGCGTCCCGGCGATGATCACGAGCCCGAGGTTGAGATGTCCCTGATAGGCCAGCACTCCGGCGAAGCCGAAGGTGATCTCCGAGGGGATCGGCACGCAGCACGCCTCGAGGAAGCCCAACAGCACAACTGCCGCGTAGCCGGCGTGGATGAGAAACGAATCCATGACCGCCCTCGGGTCGTGCGGGTGATGGCGGGCTAACTTCTCAAGGGCTGTAGATATTCGCGAGGCGGCGGGAAAGCCTCTGACGGATGTCATGGCAGGGACGTGATTCCCCGCACTGGGTCGGTCGGCACCGGCAGGCGATTCTGGTGACAGCGGCACGCGGTTGCGCTGACCATCAGGAACCTACCAGCCACCGACGGCGTGGCCGACCGCGTGCTGACGAGGGGGTCACGGGCCGATACGGCCGCAGCACAGGCGAAAGGACCAAACTAGTGGGTAACGCACGCCATTCCACAACTCAGACCGGGAACCCTCCCGCGCCGAGCGCGCCGCCGGGGATCGACTCTCCGGGAGCGGCCGGTCGAGGCCCGGCGACGCCTACCGCGCCGCCCCCGCGCAAGGCCCCATGGGTGTCTCGTTACTACTGCCGGCGCGATAGCAGCAGGACACCCACGGCGCCAGCACCGCTCGCGCCAACGCCGCCCAGGCCAGCCGGTAAACTGCGCGCAAGGCGATGGGGCTCGTCCGCAGTACCGCCAGCGATGCTCTTGCCGCGCTTGGCCTCGCCGACGACGAGGACCCGCAGCCGGGTCGACTTGAGCCGGTCCCGAAGCGCTGCCAGCGTCGCACGGTCGGAAGCCCCGGCTAGTTCGTCGAGCCGGTCAAGCGCGGTGTGGATCGAAACCGGCATGCTCGTCACCTACCTCGGTGAGGCAGGGACCGCTGGCGGACGACGCCGCGGTTGGATGGCGGGCCCCTCCGCCCGTGCGGTAGCCAGGCTAGCTGATCTCCTCGCCGGCGGCGTGATGTGACAGGATGCGTCGCCATGGCCGGTGACCAGCGTCAGCCAGCGGCGCGGGCGCGCGCGGCGGCTCGCTGGTCCCTGATACGCGAGCCGCTGGACTGGGACCTCAGCCCGGCCGACGTCCTCCGGCTGGTGCGAGCCGACCCGCACCCGGCCGCGCTGGTCGGCGCGTGGGCGGGTGGCAGCGACGTGATATGCGCCGAGCCTACGGCGACCCGGTCCGACCCGCAGCAGCCGTGGGACGCGCTGGATGAGCCATGGCCAGCTTCCGCCGCGGCGGGCCCGCACGGCCCCGACGCGCCGGTGTTCGCCGGCGGGTGGCTCGGCTACCTCGGCTTCGGTCTGGCAGGCAACGTCCTGCCGGTGCCCCCGGCACCGGGCGGCGCCCGGAAGCTGCCTGCTGCGTGGCTGGGCTACTACGACCACGTGCTGCGACGCGACCGCGCGTCCGGACGCTGGTTCTTCGAAGCCATCGTGACGACCGAGCGGGCCGCAGCGCTCGACGCCCGCCTCGCAGACCTGCGCGACCGCGCCCGCGAGCCCCGCCCCCAGCAGCGACCGTACCGGTGCGGCGAGTTCGGGCTGGTGCCGGACGCGACGGAGCACCGGTCCGCGGTCCGACGTGCTGTCGACTACATCTGGCGGGGCGACATCTTCCAGGCCAACATCTGCCTCCGGCTGGAAGCGGACTTCGACGGCGACCCGCTCGACGCGTTCTGCGCGGCCGTCACGGTGCTGGATCCGCCGTACGCGGCCTTCCTGCGGCCGTCAACCAGCACCGCCGTCGCCAGCCTGTCGCCGGAGCTATTCCTGCGCCGCGTCGGTCGCACTGTATCGTCCCGGCCGATCAAGGGCACCGCCGCCCGCCCGGCTGGCGAGCAGGAGGCGGCCGCGGCCCGAGCCCGGCTGGAGCGGTCAGCCAAGAACCGGGCCGAGAACGTGATGATCGTCGATCTCATGCGCAACGACCTCAGCCGGGTCTGCGAGCCCGGCAGCGTCGTCGTGCCGAGGCTGGTCGTCGCGGAGCCGCACCCAGGCGTCTGGCACCTGGTGTCAGCGGTGCAGGGCGAGCTAGGAGCCGGCATCAGCGACGGCCAGCTGATCCGAGCGACGTTCCCGCCCGGATCGGTGACCGGTGCCCCGAAGGTACGCGCGCTCGAGGTGATTCACGAGCTGGAGGCGACCCCGCGGGAGGCATACACCGGCGCGATCGGGTACCGCAGCCCCGTCGCCGGGCTGGAGCTCAACGTCGCGATCCGGACGTTCGAGTTCGGTGCCGACCGGGTGTGGCTCGGCGCCGGCGGCGGCATCGTCGCGGCGTCGCGACCGGGCGCGGAGTACCGGGAGTGCCTGGTGAAGGCCGGGCCGCTCGTCGCCGCGCTGGGCGGCCGTGTCTCTCGGCGCGTCCGGCCCGCGAGCTGGCCCGATGCAGCACTGCTGCCGCGGCCAGCCGCAGGCATCTTCACATCGCTGCTCGTCCGCGACGGCGTCGCCTACCAGCTCGGCGACCACCTGGACCGGCTGGCGGCCAGCGCGTTCCGCCTCTACGGGAAGGACTTGCCTGCAAGCCTGACCGACGAGCTGGCCGAGTGCCTGGCCGGGCGCCCGTCGGGCCGGATGCGCATCACGGTGCGGCCGCTCGGCGGTCCGCTCGACGCCACCGTCGAGGTCGCTCCCGTCGCAGCCCTGCCCGCGGTCGTCGATCTGGTCTCTGTCGTGGTGCCTGGCGGCATCGGCGC
>JASHSZ010000412.1 GCA_030040815.1 Streptosporangiaceae bacterium | reverse complement strand
CACCTCCAAGCCAAGGCTCTCCCGGTAGGCCATGAACTGCCGGTACACCGACTCGGGCTTCAGCCGCTCGACGATGACGCTGACCCGTCCGAACCCGCGGGTCATGATCCACGCCGCGGCCACGTCGACGTTGCCCATGTGCGGCAGTGCGAAGATCACGCCGCGCCCGGCCTTGATGTGGGCCAGCGCGACCGCCTCGTCGCCGCCCACGCTCATCCGCGCGGTGATGCGGCCCTGCGACATCGTCGGCAGCCGGAACGCCTCCACCCAGTAGCGGAGGTAGGACCGCATGGCAGCACGGGAGAGCTGCCGCAGCTCGGCTTCGCTGGCGCCCGGCACAACCCGGTGCAAGTTGGTCTCGAGCTGCCGCACGCTCCTGCCGCGCCGACGCCAAACGAAGTCGGCGATCCGGGCGAACAGCCAGCGCGCCATCGGCTCCGGCATGAGCCGGACGGCCAGCCAGCCGGACTTGTATGCCGCCGACGCCGCGCGATCTGTTAGTGCCATTGCTCCATCTTTGTCGGTCTGCGGCCTGATAGCACCTCAGGTCTCTCGAGTCTGCAGCATCCGGACCGCCAGCGCTACTAGCGCGCCGGCGAGCGGTCAGGGGGTGCCCCAGTGCCGCGTGACCCAATCGGCGACCAGCCGCAGGACCTCCGGGCTCACTGGCTGCCGGGCTTGCCGCCGGTAGCCGCGCGGGCCAGCGCTGTCCGGGTCGGGGCGCAACATGTGGCTCAGGCCCGGCACTACGTGACCTTCGAATGGCCCGCGTACGAGTCGGCCCATGACCTCGACATCGCTGGGCGGGACCTGCAGGTCGTGCTCGCCGGTTATGGCGAGCACCGGCACGCTGACCCTCGCCAGCACCGCCGCCGGGTCGTGAGCCACGAAGTCGCGGGTCCACTGGGCGTTCACGCGCACCCCCTGCACGCGCATCACGTCGGCCGACGACGCCAGGATTTTCGCCAGGTTCTTGCGCTGAGCGCGAACCACGTCGGTGCGCATCAGCCGCAAAATCAGCTTGGCGGACGCCGGCACTCGGTCTGCAAGCTCTGCGACCTGGTAGCCGAGCACGTCGGCTCCGCTGCGGGCGGCGCCGGACAGCAGCACGATCCCGGCGGCCTGCCCGTCAGCGGCCAGTTCCGCTGAGTAGTACGTCCCCTCGCTGTGCCCGATGGCGAGCTGGGGGAGCCCGACGGCCTTGGCGGCGAGCCAGTGGCGGGCTGCCCGGACGTCCGCGTACCGCTGGTCCATGCCGGTGCTCAGGTAGTCACCGCCGCTCGCGCCGACGCCGCGCTTGTCGAACCGAAGGGTGGACACCCGCGCACTGCCAAGGGAGTCGGCGAGCGCCTTCGTGATGGCGCCCCGCAGTTTCTGTCCCGCAGCCAGCCGGACGTCGGAGTCGCGGTCGGTGCGGCCGGATCCCGGTATCAGCAGGGCTGCGGCGACCGGCTCGGCCGACTCGACATAGGTGCCCGCGAGGACGCAGCCGTCCGCGTCGATGCGGACGTCGGAGATATGCACGGCCTCGTTCCCTCCCGGCACGGTCGCCGCCGAGCACCAGTTCCTCGAGCCTACACATGTAGGCTATATATGTCGAGAAAGTCGTCTCCGGGCACGGCACCGCCGGGACCGGTACGATGATCGTGAAGGGGAGTAGTCCTTCGCCGGCAGGCCGACAATCTCGGCGCGCGCCAAAGCGCGGGCGCCCGGCGGCCGGGCCACGGCCACGTGGTGGACGAGACCTTCGGCTGTTGAGCTGTTCCGGCCGAGGGCGCCCCTGATGCGGACCGGGCCGGGACCCGAACTGAGGACTCGCCTCGTGCCCGAGCTTGCGGTGGTGGGCATCGCATTCGCGGTGATGTTCCTGGCTGAGCTGCCGGACAAGTCGATGTTCGCCTCGCTCGTTCTCGCTACCCGCTACCGGGCGCCCTGGGTCTGGGTCGGCGCGGCGGCCGCGTTCACGGTGCAGACGGTGATCGCCGTTACTGCCGGCCAGCTGCTTGCGCTGCTCCCGCACCGAGTGGTCGACGGGGTGACAGCCGCCCTGTTCGGCGCCGGAGCGGTCTACCTGGTAGTCGCGAGCTTCCGCCGGCCGGACCGCGACGGGGCGGATGCGGCACGGCAGGGCCAGCGCCGCCTGTCGCCCTGGCGTGTCGCCGGGTTGGCATTCGCGGTCATCTTCGTCGCCGAGTGGGGCGATGTCACCCAGCTCGCGACCGCCAACCTCGCGGCCCGATACGACCCGGTGCCGGTACTGGCAGGCGCCACGCTCGGGCTGTGGGCAGCCGCCGCCATCGCGGCGCTCGTCGGTGCCAAGAGCCTCAGCGCCATACCCATGGCCTGGATCAGCAGGATCGCCGGCACCATCCTGCTTACGCTGGGGATCTACTCGGCCATCGCGGCCGTCCGCGGATGACTGACCCGGGAAGGCAGGATGATGGCGACATACGTCCTCGTGCATGGCGCCTGGGGCGGCGCTCATGGATTCCGGAAGGTCCGGCCGCTGCTGTCCGGGCCCGGACATGAGGTGTTCACACCTGGCCTCACCGGCATCGGGGAGCGATCTCATCTCGCCAGCCCGCAGGTGAACCTCAGCACGCACATCCAGGATGTCGTGAACGTCGTCTGGTATGAGGACCTGACCGAGATCGTGCTGCTCGGGTTCTCCTACGGCGGGATGGTGGTGACCGGGGCGGTGAGCTACCTGGCCGATCGCGTGCGGCAGCTGGTCTTCCTGGACGCCTTCGTCCCGGGCGACGGCCAGTCCCTGCGGGATCTGACCGGCCAGCCAGGCGAGCGCGTGCTCGGCCTGGGGGAGCAGTGGCTCGTGCCCGCACCGCCCCGTGCGTACGACAACCCGGCAGACGCCGCGTTCGCTGACCCGCGCCGGACGCCGCATCCGGTGGGCTGCTTTACCGAGCCGGCCCGGCTGCCGCGACCGCTCGAGGAGTACCCGTTCGG
>JASHSZ010000411.1 GCA_030040815.1 Streptosporangiaceae bacterium | reverse complement strand
ATCGGCGGCCGGCGGGGCATACATTCCGGCGTTCTGCGACTTCGTCGCAATGGTCGACGGCAACGCCTCCATGTACCTCGGCAGCCCGCGGATGGTCGAGATGGTGGTGAGCGAGCAGACGACGCTGGAGGAGATGGGCGGCGCGCGGATGCACTGCTCGGTGTCCGGGGTGGGTCACTACCTGGCGTCCTCGGAGGTCGACGCCATCTCGGCGGTCCGGACCTACCTGTCGTACCTGCCCGGCAACTGGCAGCTCGCGCCGCCGGCGGCCGCGCCGGCCGATCCCGAGCCAGCGGACCTGCGCGCCATGGTGCCGGCCAGCGAGCGGCAGGCGTTCGACATGCGCAGGTACGTGCGCGGCATCGTGGACGCCGGCTCGCTGTTCGAGATCCACGCCCTGTGGGCCAGGGAGATCGTGGTCGGCTTCGCGAGGCTGGATGGTCAGCCGATCGGCGTGCTCGCCAGCAACCCGCTGTTCAGGGGCGGCGTGCTCTTCGTCGACTCTGCCGACAAGGCGACACGGTTCATCCAGCTCTGCGACGCCTTCAGCCTGCCGCTGCTGTTCGTGGCCGACGTGCCGGGCTTCATGGTGGGGACAGCGGTGGAGCGGCAGGGCATCATCCGGCACGGTGCCAAGATGATCAGCGCGGTGTCGGAGGCCACGGTGCCCAAGATCAGCGTGATCGTCCGCAAGGCCTACGGGGCTGGCCTATACGCGATGGCCGGGCCCGGCTTCGAGCCGGACGCGACGCTTGCGCTGCCCACCGCCAAGATCGCGGTGATGGGCGCAGAGGCTGCGGTGAACGCCGTGTACTACAACCGGCTCGCGGCACTTTCGTCGGACGTCGAGCGCGAGGCAGAGATACAGCGACTGCGTGGGCAGTACGAGGCCGACATCGACGTGCTGCGGCTCGCCAGCGAGCTGGTTGTCGACGACGTCGTCGAACCGGAAGACTTGCGCGCCCAGCTGATCCGCCGGTTCGCGGCCGCACGCGGCAAGGACCGCTCCTTCTCGCGGCGCCGGCACGGCGTGACCCCCGTCTGAGTGGTGACCAGCTGGGCCTCCGGACGGCGTCAGCCGTCCGGAGGGCGCCAGGCTTCCGCCGTTCCGTTACTAGATGAATGCATTAGATTACGCAGCGCAAGGTCAAGTGGGCGCCAAGACATCGGTCGCGGGGCGTGTAGCGGGCTGAGATTGGCTGGATCGGCCCTACCATCAATGACATGACCAGCGTTTTGCTCGCCGAGGATGATCCGGCGATCTCCGAGCCGCTTGCCCGTGCGCTGCGGCGCGAGGGCTATGACGTTGACGTGGCGGCCGACGGCCCCGGCACGCTGG
Source organism: Streptosporangiaceae bacterium (assembly GCA_030040815.1). Next base: position 5,219 of record JASHSZ010000411.1, on the reverse strand, counting down.
AGGCTGCCAGGAACGGCGGCATCGACCTCATCGTTCTCGACATCGGCCTGCCCAAGATCGACGGCCTCGAAGTCTGCCGTCGGATCAGATCCGCGGGGCAGGCGGTTCCGGTGCTCATCCTGACTGCCCGCGCGGACGAGGTGGACACCGTCATCGGGCTCGATGCCGGTGCTGACGACTACGTGACCAAGCCATTCCGACTGGCCGAGCTGCTCGCCAGGGTCAGGGCGCTGCTGCGCCGCGGGGCATCGGAGACCAAGACCGTACAGGGCGTCCGGGTGGATACCGACGCTCGCCGGGCGTGGCTCGGGGAGACCGAGATCGAGCTGACGTCCAAGGAGTTCGACCTGCTTGCGCTCATGGTCGCGGAGGCGGGCAAGGTGGTGACGCGCGAGCAGATCATGCGCCAGGTGTGGGACTCCAAGTGGTGGGGCTCGACGAAGACGCTCGACATGCACGTCTCGTGGCTGCGCCGCAAGCTCGGCGACGACGCGCACAACCCGCAGTACATCACCACGGTCCGCGGCGTCGGCTTCAGGTTCGAGCGCGGCGACTAGTCTTCCTGCTGAGGTTTATGGTGGCAGGCCCAGACAGCCGGGAGCATAGGCAATGCAACGGCGGCTGCTGATCTCCATGGTGGCGGTCGCGATCGCGGCCGTGCTGGCGCTCGGCATCCCGCTCGGCTTCGTGCTGGGTCGGCTGCAGGTCGATGACGCGACCCAGGCGCTGCACCGGGACGCGCAGGTGCTGGCCACGAACCTGTACCAGCGCTGGCAGGCCCAGCAGCCGATTGACGCCAGCTACGCCGCGCAGCTCGGCCGCGCCCTCACCGGCAGGTACGTCGTCGTCCAGCAGAACGGCAGGGTCCTCGCGAAGACCGGCGTCTGGCCGGGGGCACGGGACTACCGAGCGGAGACCGTAACCGAGGGTCAGGACAACAGCGACCCCAGCGTTCCGCTGTTCGCCGTCACCGTCGAGGCGGACGACAGCTACCTGTCCGGCAGTCTCGCCACGGAACTGCTGCTCATCGGTGCCGTTGCCCTGGCGGCGGTCGGCATCGCGGTCGTGCTCGGGCTGCTGTACGCCCGACGGCTCGCCCGGCCGCTCGAGGATCTGGCCCGCGCGGCCGACCGACTGGGCCTCGGGGATACTGGCCCGCTCGGCCGGCGGTACGGGATCCAGGAGCTGGACCGGGTCGCTGAGGGCCTGGACGGCTCCGCCCGGCGGATCAATGACCTGCTGTCGGCCGAGCGCGACTTCGCCATCGACGCATCCCACCAGCTCAGGACGCCGCTGACGGCGCTTTCCATGCGGCTGGAGGAGATGATGGCGGCCGCCGACTTCCCCGACGTGGTCCGGGAAGAAGGCGCGGCGGCGCTAACCCAGACCGAGCGGCTCGCCGACGTGGTCGGCCAGCTACTCGGCCGCGCCCGCCGGCCGTCGGCCGGATCGCCCACCGTGGCCAGCGTCGATGAGATCGTGGGCCAGCAGCTCATCGAGTGGGAGCCGGCGTTCCGGCGGCTGAACAGGCGGCTTGCCGTCGCGGGCGAGAAAGGGTTGTTCGCGTTCGCGACGCCCGGCGGTGCCGCCCAGGTCATCGCGACGCTGCTGGACAACGCGCTGGTACATGGCGCGGGCACGGTGACGATCCGGACCTCGCGGACCCGGCGGTCCGTCGTGATCGAGGTCAGGGACGAGGGCGGCGGCGTTCCTGCGGAGCTCGCGCCGCGGATCTTCGAGCGGAGCGTCAGCGGGTCGCCCAACGGCACCGGCTTGGGCCTTGCGCTGGCCCGGTCGATCGCCGCGGCGGACGGCGGCCAGGTTGTGCTCGTCCGGCCGCGGCCGGCCGTGTTCGCGCTGTTCCTGCCGCACGCGACGGCGGACGCCGAGGAGCAGCCCGCGGTGGCCGGCCCCGCCTAGTCGGCCGCCGCCGCCGGGGATGCCCGCCCACGCTGGCCGGGGACTAACCCGGTCAACGAACGGAGGTGCTCGGCGTACTCGGCCGGGAACGTGCGGAGGATGGTGATGGGGTTTGCGTACTCCTCCCAGCTCACGATCCGGCCGTCGCGCCAGTCGAAGCGGAACACGTAGACGTTGCGATACGGCCTGCCGTCGGTGGTGCGGAAGTCGCCCCGGGTCTGCACGAAGGTCGTCAGTCCGTCGGCGGAGGTAGTCACCCGCCTGTCCGCAAAACGAGCAGAGCGCTGCAGACCGGCGATCGAGTTGACGCGCCCGACAAACGCCGCGATTCCCTCAACTCGCTCGGCGTCGCCCGCATCCCCGCTAGCCGTCATCAGGGCGCTCCAGACCACTTCGGGATGGAGCATCCTGCCGACTCCGGCGCGGTCTCCGGCTTCGAGCAGGTCGAGGAATCGATTGGTAGCCGCAGCTACGTCTGACTCAGTGCTCATGAAGCTTCTCCAGTTTTGGTACTCAGTTCCTTTTAGTATTAGATTCCGATCGGATCTTGGTGTCAAGAGACGGTATGCTGGGCGCCATGGCAGGCGGCGTTGACCAGCGCGGATCGCTCCGGGACCGTAAGCGGCGGCGCGCTGAACAAGCGATCCGCACGGCCGCCCTCGAGTTGTTCAGTGAACGCGGGTTTGACCAGGTCAGTGTCACCGAGATCGCCGAGCGGGCCGAGGTCGGCCGGACGACCTTCTTCCGGTACTTCGGGGACAAGCAGGAGGTGCTCTTCCCAGACCCCCAGCAGGAGTCCGTAGCGGCCGTGACCGGCGTCGGGGTGCCGGGCACCGCCATCGGCTCGTCGCTCCCGGCAGCGCTTCGCAGCGTGCGGGCGATCGTGACCGCATTCGTCACGCACATCACCTCGGACCCCGTCGACTACGAATTGCACCAGCGTCTCGTGCGGCAGCATCCGGAGCTCTACGCCCGAAGCCTGGTCAAACAGCGCCGCTATGCCGATCTGCTGACCGCACAGCTCCTCGGCTGGGGCGCCGACCCGGTCATTGCCCGGCAGGCGGCCGAGCTGGGTCTGGCCTGCTTCTATGCCGCTCAAGCCGAGTCTGGTGACGACCCGCACACGATCCCGCGCCACCTGGGGCGCGCATTCGACCGCCTCGAGAGGCAGTCGTCCGGGTCACCGCGGGGGTAGACCGGCTCCCGACCATGGTTGGCCGCCGCCTAGGGCACCGACGGCTGGCCCGTAGGCTACGGCACGTAATGAAGCAGCAGAGTGCGCCCACCACGGCGGAGTCGGTCGAGGCTGCGGCCTCGGCCCGGCCACCTGTTGTTGGCATGGTCGGAGCCGGGCAGCTGGCCCGGATGACGGCCGCTGCGGCCGTCGGGCTCGGCATCCGGTTCCGGGTACTCGCCGCGGCTGCGGACGACAGCGCCGCCCAGGTGTGCGCGGACGCACCCGTCGGCGACTACCGGTCAGCCGACGACCTGCTGGCGTTCGCCGCGGGCTGCGACGTGGTCACCTTCGACCACGAGCACGTGCCACAGCGCGCGCTCGATGCGCTCGAGGGCGCTGGCCACACGGTGTATCCGTCGCCTGCTGCGTTGCGGCTGACGCAGGACAAGCTGGCCATGCGCCGGCGGCTGGTCGAGCTCGGCGTGCCTGTCCCCTGGTACGAGGCGGTGAAGAGCCAGGCTGAAGTCGAGGACATCGCCGACCGGACCGACTGGCCCGTGGTGCTCAAGGCGGTGTCCGGCGGGTACGACGGGCGCGGGGTCTGGGTCTGCCGCAGCTACGCCGAGGTCGCGGCCGTGCTGGCCCACGGGGTGCCGCTGCTGGCGGAGGAGTTCGTGCCGTTCGAGCGCGAACTGGCGGTCCTCATCGCCCGGTCGCCATCGGGCCACGGTGCTGCCTACCCGATCGTGCAGACTGTCCAGCGGGACGGGATCTGCCATGAGGTGCTGGCGCCGGCGCCGGAGCTGGCCGATTACACCGCGGTGGACGCCATGCGGCTGGGGCTCCGGCTGGCCAGGGATCTGGACGTCGTCGGCCTCCTGGCCATCGAACTGTTCGAGACAAGGGCCGGGCTGGTGGTAAACGAACTGGCGATGCGGCCGCACAACAGCGGCCACTGGACCATCGAGGGCGCCCGGACCTCTCAGTTCGAGCAGCATCTGCGCGCGGTGCTGAACCTCCCGCTCGGGGCGCCTGCACTCACCGCGCCCTGCGTGGCGATGGTCAATGTGCTCGGTGCTGACGACCCTGACCTGCATGGCAAGCTGAACCACGTGTTGGCTGCGGATCCCGCGGTCAAGGTCCAGCTGTATGGCAAGCCGGTCCGGGCGGGGCGGAAGGTCGGCCATGTCACCGCGCTCGGCGACGACATGGCCGAGGTCAGGGATCGTGCGGCACGAGCGGCGCGCTATCTCGCCACGGGAAGCGAGGAACCGTGACCGGTGCGGAGGCCCGGTCCGCCGACCAGCCGGTCGTGGGCGTGGTGATGGGCAGCGACTCAGACTGGCCGGTGATGCAGGCCGCTGTCGAGGTGCTGGACGAGTTCGGCGTGTCCTCCGCGGCCGACGTCGTCTCCGCGCACCGGATGCCGGCGGACATGATCGAGTACGGCCAGGCAGCGGCCGGCCGTGGCCTCCGGGTGATCATCGCAGGGGCCGGCGGCGCCGCGCACCTGCCCGGAATGCTGGCGGCGGTAACGACCCTGCCGGTGATCGGAGTGCCGGTCCCGCTCAAGCATCTGGACGGCCTGGACTCGCTGCTGTCCATCGTGCAGATGCCGGCCGGCATCCCGGTCGCGACCGTTGCCGTCGGCGGTGCCAGGAACGCCGGGCTCCTCGCCGTGCGCATCCTCGCCATCGGTGATCCGGTGCTGTCCGAGCGCATGGCCGAGTTCCAGGCTGGGCTGCGATCGACGGCGCAGGCGAAGGGGGAGGCGCTGCGGGCCAGGCTGCGCGTTCAACGGGCAGGCGCGGACCTGGCCCCGCCGTCGGGTGCAACTGGCGATCTCTGACCTGAATGGCTGCGCACGTCAGCGCGCTCGGGGTTAGGTGAAAAAATCCGATACGTCCGCTATCGTGGGTTGCCGTGGAAGACTTCCCACCTCTTGTGGCTGTCAGGCGCACCGATTTGATCCGATATGCGGAGCCAGAACAGGTGGAATGTCGGGCCTGCCCGTCATCCTGTGGGGCATGGACGGAGGAAACCGCGCGCTGGCCGCCCGGTTAGCCGGGTTCGCTACTTATGCGGACCTGGTGGCGACCGGACTTTCGCGCGCCCGCATCCG
>JASHSZ010000410.1 GCA_030040815.1 Streptosporangiaceae bacterium | reverse complement strand
CGCTCAGGGTCTTGAAAATCTGCGCAGGCGCAGCCTGATGGTCAAAAGGCAGCGGTACTATGCCACGCCGGACCGCGTCCAGGAACCTCGCGTCCTTGCGAATAGCCGCCGCCACCTCGCGAGCCCGCACGATGACGTCGAAGTACTGCCGGATGCGGTGGATGTCAAGGACGACGTCTAGAGCAGTCCGGCCGGGCCCAGCGGCCCCGTTAGTTGTCATGGCGATCGCCCCGTCAATCAGGGTGGGTCACCGTCCGGCTGCCGGACTAGAGGCGTAGGTCCTTCAGTCGACCTGGCGGTTTCCGTGCGGTTCGCTCCGCGTGGGGCCGCGTGGCCGGTGCGTCGCCGCGGTCGGAGAGATCGAAACCGGTCGAGCGGGGGTAGGCAAGGCGGAAACGGGTAACCCGCTGTGATCCAGGGGAGGAGTCACGATGGCTGAAGCTGGCAGCCGGCCGAGCATAGTGATCGTGGGGGCTGGGTTCGCCGGGTTTTATGCCGCGCGAGAGCTGATCCGGCTGGTCGGCCACAGAGCGGACATCGTGGTCATCAACTCCACGGATTACTTCTTGTACCTGCCGCTGATGCCCCAGGTCGCCGGCGGCCTCGTGGAGCCGCGGCATATCTGCACCTCGCTGTCGCGTCGGCTGCGCGGCGCCCGGTTCGTCCTCGGCACGGTCCAGCACATCGACGCCCGAGAGCGTCAGGTAGTGAGCTGGACCAGCCCGGAGGGCGGGTCCGGGGAGTGCCGATACGACCGGCTGATCCTCACCGCGGGGAGCGTGAATAAGCTGCTGCCCATCCCCGGCCTGGCCGAGTACGCCCACGGGTTCCGCAGCATCGCCGAGGCGACCTATCTCCGCGACCACATCACCCGCCAGCTCGAGCTGGCCGAGGTCGCTGCCGACCCAGCTGAGCGCGAAGCGCGCTGCACCTTCGTGGTGGTCGGCGCGGGCTACACGGGAACCGAGGTGACAGCCCAGGGCCAGCTGCTCACCACTCGGCTGCGTCGCCGGATGCCCGCCCTGGCCAGGCAGGAGATCCGGTGGATGCTGCTGGATACAGCTCCCCGACTGCTGCCCGACCTCGACCCGCGGCTGTCGAAGACCGCCGACCGCGTGCTTCGGCGGCGGGGCGTCGAGGTCCGCACCGGCCAGTCGGTCACCGAGGCCATGTCGGACTTCGTCCAGTTGTCCACCGGAGAAAAGGTCGCCACCCGGTCGCTGATCTGGTGCGTCGGCGTTCGCGCTGACCCGCTGGTGGACGGCATAGACCTGGAGACCACCAAGGGCAGGCTCGTGGTAGACGAGTACATGGCGGTGCCCAGCGCGGCAGATATCTACGCGTGTGGCGACTGCGCTGCGGTACCCGATGTCACCCGCCCCGGCCAGGTGTGCGGCATGACGGCGCAGCACGCCGAGCGGCAGGGAAAGCAGGTTGCCAGGAACGTCGCGGCGTCGCTCGGCATCGGCACGGCGCGCCGGTATGAGCATCACGACCTGGGATTCCTGGTGGATCTCGGCGGGACGGCGGCGGCCATCAACCCTCTCAAGATCCCCCTGTCCGGGCCGCCTGCCGCCGTCATCACCCGCGGCTACCACCTTTGGGTCATGTCAGGGAACCGCGCGCGGGTACTAACGGACTGGACGCTGAACGCGGTCACTCCGCCGGAAGTCACCTCCTTCGGTGCGCCATCGGTTCCGCTCGACGTCAACAAGCCCAGTTCCTGAGCTGCCGTCGGCCGGAGAGGTCTTAGTCAACCGAATCGCCCCCGCTGCGATCAGGTGCGCGAACCCCACCAGGCTCGAGGCTCCACGTTTCAGATCAGTGTCGACGACACGGCGATGGCGTGACTGAGCCGCCGATGGTTGCCTCCTGGCAGGTACTTCAGCATCGGCAGGCGTCCCGCTAACGTGCTGCCATGACCATTGCCACGCGAAAGCTCGGCCGCACCGGCGCGGACGTGACGATCCTCGGCTACGGCGCCATGGAGCTGCGCGGCCAACCGCGCGGGCCGGCCGTGGCGGACGAAGACGCGGGCAGGGTGCTGAACGCGGTGCTGGACGCTGGGATCAATATCATCGACACCTCGGTCGACTACGGCCGCAGCGAGGAGCTGATCGGGCGTTATGTCGGCAATCGCCGCGACGAGTACTTCCTCGCCTCCAAGTGCGGCTGCCCGCTGCAGGCGCCGCCGGGCACCCCGCCGCCATACCCGCACGATTACTCGCCGGCCAACGTCCGCGCGGACGTGGAGCAGAGCCTGCGGCGGCTCGGGACCGACCGGCTCGACCTCGTCCAGGTGCACATGTCGCCGAGCCGCGCCCAGCTCGAGGCCGACGACACGGTGAGCACGCTGCAGGAGCTGCGGGACGCGGGCAAGGTCCGCTTCATCGGGATGTCGGGCACCCTGCCGAACCTGCCCGACCACATCGCCATGGGCGTGTTCGACGTGTTCCAGATCCCGTACTCGGCGATCCAGCGGGAACACGAGGCCCTCATCACCGCGGCCGCGGCCGCCGGGGCCGGCACGCTGATCCGCGGGGGCGTGGCC
>JASHSZ010000409.1 GCA_030040815.1 Streptosporangiaceae bacterium | reverse complement strand
ACCGAGGATCCGCGCTTCCTGACCACGGGCGGCGTCTACGTCGAGGACCTCGTGGATGACCGGCTGGACGGCGCTTGCCACGTCTTTTTCGTCCGATCGCCGGTCGCGCACGCCAGGGTCAACCTCATCGACGTCAGCGCGGCCCTGGGGGCCCCCGGCGTGGTGGCCGTCTTCACCGGCACAGACCTGGCCGATCTGCCGGCCATCCCGGCATCGGGGCCGATGAATAAGCGGATGCTGCAGCGGCTACTGGCCACCGATAAGGTCCGGCACGTCGGCGAGCCGGTGGCGGTCGTTGTGGTCGAGGAGCCGTATCAGGGTGAGGACGCACTCGAGCTGGTGGCGGTGGACTATGACCCGCTGCCCGCAGTCCTCGGCTACGACCCGAGCGATGACACGCTGCTGTTCGAGGATGCGGGCACGAACGTGGCCGGCTGGTGGGGCAATCCAGCTGACCTGAAGGCTAACCTGTTCGACGGCTGCGAGGTGGTCGTCACCCAGACCATCATCAACCAGCGGGTGGCGCCGGCGCCGATGGAGACCCGCGGTGCCGCCGCGGTGTGGGGTGCGGATGGCCGGCTGACCGCCTGGATCCCGAACCAGGGTGCGCAGGGTACCAAGGGCGGGCTGGCCAGAATGCTGAAGCTGGAGCCGGACCAGGTCCGGGTCATCACCCCGGACGTCGGCGGCGCCTTCGGGGCGAAGTTCGGTGCCGATCGCGAGCACGTGGTCGTCGCGTGGGTCGCCCGCGAGCTCGGCCGCCCGGCTCGCTGGAGCGAGACCCGGTACGAGAACCTGATCGCGATGACGCACGGCCGGGCCCAGCAGCACACGATCACGATCGGCGGCAGCCGGGACGGCGACGTGCAGGCCTACCGGCTGGAGATCGTGCAGGACGCCGGCGCCTACGTCCGGGCGGGCGGGTTCCTGCCGATGCTGACGAGGCTCATGACCACCGGGCCTTATGACATTCCGCGGGCGGAGTCGGTAGCCAAGGTCGTGGTCACCAGCACCACACCGATCGGCGCCTACCGCGGCGCGGGGCGACCGGAGGCGACGGCCGCCCTCGAGCGGGCCATCGACCTGTTCGCCACCGAGGCCGGTATTGACCCCGCGGAGGTTCGCCGCAAGAACCTCCTGCCGCCCTTCACCGAGCCGCACCGGACCGCTTTTGGCGCGCTGTATGACACCGGCGACTACGTCGTCGGGCTCGAGCGGGCGCTGGCTTCGGCCGGCTACGACCAGATGCGCGCCGAGCAGGCGGCGCGCCGCGCGGCGGGGGACGTCCGTCAGCTCGGCATCGGCCTGGCCAGCTACGTCGAGATCACCGGTATGGGCGAGGGCGAAGGCCAGGGCCCGAACGAGAACGCGACGGTCGAGGTGCACCCGGACGGCACCGCCACGATCCTCACCGGGACCTCACCGCACGGCCAGGGCCACCAGACCGCGTGGGCGATGATCGCCAGCGACGAGCTCGGCATCCCGGTTGAAAAGATCACCCTCAAGTGGGGTGACACTGACCTGATTCCGAAGGGTGGCGGCACCGGCGGCTCGCGCAGCCTTCAGCTCGGCGGCGCCGCCGTCAGGCAGGCCAGCCAGGAGCTGCTCGAGGAGGCGCGGCACCGCGCCGCTGCGCAGCTCGAGGCCAACGTCGCGGACCTGGTCTACGACAAGACCAGGACCTCGTTCAACGTGGCCGGTGACCCGGATGCCGCTGTGCCGCTGACTGAGCTGGCCGAGCAGGAGCGGCTGCTGATCCGGGCCGTGTTCACCGGTCCCGGTGCCACGTTCCCGTTCGGCACCCACGTCGCCGTGGTCGAAGTCGACACCGAGACCGGCAAGCCGACGCTGCTGCGGATGATCACCGTCGACGACGCCGGTGTGGTGCTTAACCCGCTGCTCGCCGAGGGCCAGCGGCACGGCGGCATCGGCCAGGGCGCGGCCCAGGCGATGGTGGAGGAGGTGGTGTACGACGCCGACGGCAACCCGCTGACGACGAGCTTCGCCGACTACCCGTTCGTGTCAGCGACCGAGCTGCCGAGCTTCGAACTCGTAGATAGCGAGACGCCGACCACCTACAACCCGCTGGGCGCTAAGGGCATCGGCGAGGCCGGCAGCATCGGTTCCACGCCGGCGGTGCAGAACGCCATCGTGGACGCGGTCGCGCACCTCGGCGTGCGGCACATCGACATGCCGACCACATCACAGCGGATCTGGCACGCGATCCGGGCAGCGCAAGGGCAGGAATCGGAGCACGCATGACCCATATCGAGCTGACCGTCAACGGTGAGAAGCGGTCCGACGACGTCGAGCCACGGCTGCTGCTCGTCCACTACCTGCGCGAGGTGCTCGGGTTGCGCGCCGCGAACGTCGGCTGCGACACGACATCATGCGGCGCCTGCACCGTGCTGCTCGACGGCCGGTCAGTGAAATCCTGCACCGTGCTGGCCGTTCAGGCGAACGGCCACGAGGTGATGACGGCGGAGGCCCTGTCGGTAGGCGGCGAGCTCCATCCCGTGCAGGCGGCGTTCCGGCAGAACCACGGCCTGCAGTGCGGTTTCTGTACCCCCGGCATGGTGATGGCGACGGTCGGCCTGCTGGCCGAGAACCCGCATCCCACCGAAGAGCAGGTCCGCGAAGGGCTCGAGGGAAACTTGTGCCGCTGCACCGGCTACCACAACATCGTCCGCGCCGTGCTAGCCGCGGCCGAAGCGCAGGCTGCTGATGGCGAGGTGACCGCGTGATCCCCGCGCAGTTCGATTACATTGCGGCGGAGTCGGCGGCGCACGCGATCGAGTTGCTCGCCGAGCACGGTGCGGACGCCAAGCTGCTGGCGGGCGGTCACTCGCTGCTGCCGATGATGAAGCTGCGGCTGGCGACCCCGGAGCTGCTGGTCGACATCGGCGGCCTCGACGAACTGGCCGGCATCGGCACCGACGGCGGCGACCTCGTGGTGGGCGCGACCACCCGGCACGCCGATCTCGCGGCCTCAAGGCTCGCGCGGGCAGAGGCCCCGCTGCTCGCCTACGCGGCCAGCCAGGTCGGCGACCCGCAGATCCGGCATCGCGGCACCATTGGCGGCTCGCTGTCGCACGCCGACCCGGCTGCCGACCTGCCGATGGCGCTGGTCGCACTCGGCGGCTCGCTGGTGCTGCAGGGCCCCGCGGGTACCCGGACCGTTGCCGCCGACGACTTCTTCCAGGGCTATTTCGAGACCGCGCTCGCGCCTGACGAGCTGGTGACCGCGGTGCGCGTGCCGCGCAGGCCGGGCGTGCCGTGGGGCTACCAGAAGTTCGTCCGCCGGGCCAACGACTGGGCCATCGTCGGGGTCGCTGCGGTCGACGGCCGGATCGCGCTGGCCAACATGGGGCCGACACCGCTGCGCGCCACCGCGACGGAGAACGCGCTGGCGGCAGGCGCGAGTCCCGCCGAGGCGGCCGAGCTGGCCGCCGACGGCACCTCGCCCGGTGAGGACCTGCACGCCGACCGGGAGTACCGCCGTCACCTGGCCCGGGTGCTGACCCGGCGCGCGCTAGCGCACGAGACGGCGTAGCCACTACCCGCCCGGCGATCCGCGCGGGCGTCCTGCCTACCGTGGAGCGTGTCGTTGGCGATTCGGCCGCGGCGGCGGCGAACCTGCTCGGCAGCGCCGCCCTGGCGCGACAGTCCTCGTGATCGAGCCCGTCTTCCTGCCCGTCAGCATCGCCGAGCCGCCAGCCGTCCGCGACTGCTGGCACGGCTCTGGCTGGCCTGGCCGCGCGAGCAGAGCATCGACTATTTCCTCGGCCGTCGGCTGCCCCAGCTGCTGTCGGCGGCGGGCCTTGCTGACGTCGGTGCGACCGCCGAAACGGCGCTCTACAACGGCGGCTCGCCCTGGGCTTCGTACTGGCGGCAGACGATCCGCCAGCTGCGGGGGCGGTTGCAGGACTCTGGCAAGCTAGACAGCGAGGCCATCGACAGCTTCCTCGCCCGCTGCGCCGATCCTCGCTGGTGGACGCAGACCCTTGCCTTCACCGCGGCGTACGGGCGCGCTCCGGGTGGCTGACCCGACCAATGATCCGTGCACGCTGGGGTAGTGGTAGCACATGAACTCCGCGCACCCGCCTGACGATGGCGCCGAGGCCAACGGCCAGCTGCCCCAGCGCGTCGCCGAGCTCGCTGGTGAGCTCGCCGAGGCGGAAGAAGAGCCACGCCGTCGGCGGCTCGCCCGGCAGATCTCCGAGCTGGCCCGCGGCCGCGGCGATGTCACCGGGCGTGGCGTGGCAGCCCGCGCTGGCGCCGCCTGGCGTGGCACCCGGCGCGGAGCCGGCGTGGCCTGGGACCGGATGCAATCCGGAGCCAGCGG
>JASHSZ010000408.1 GCA_030040815.1 Streptosporangiaceae bacterium | reverse complement strand
CTGCTAGGCGTGACGCTGCGCGACGACGGCGCCGACGAGATCGCCGGGCGGTCCAGGGGCACGCCGCGGGTCGCCAACCGGCTGCTGCGGCGGGTCCGCGACTTCGCCGAGGTCCGCGGTGACGGCATCGTGACCAGGCACTGCGCCCAGGCGGCGCTGGACCTGTACGAGGTGGACGCCACTGGGCTCGACCGTCTCGACCGGGCCGTCCTGACGGCGCTGATCAGCAGGTTCAGCGGCGGGCCGGTTGGGCTGTCCACCCTGGCGGTGGCGGTCGGCGAGGAAGAAGCGACGGTGGCGGAGGTGGCGGAGCCGTTCCTGGTGCGCGCGGGCCTGATCGCCCGCACGCCCCGAGGCCGGGTCGCAACCCCGGCAGCCTGGCAGTATCTCGGCCTGCCGGTGCCCCGCGGCAGCAGCTGGACCGGGGGCGCAGAGCAGGCCGGCGAGGTTAGCCTTTTCGACTAGTCACAGCGCGCTGACCTGCGGCGGAATGTCACTGCGTGTCGCGGACTGGTCACAATCACTCCGGATACCCCGTAGCCTGTTGGTGCGTCACGCGCGCGCCGCTACACTGCGGCAGTTGGTCTAAGTCACGCCGAAATCGGCGCTGCTCCGGGTCCGGACCCGCCGGGCGCCGGCCGCATGTCGGCCGCGGGGCAGAACTAATCGGAAGGATGTCCCTCGATGGGGACTCAGCTACTCCTCGCCGCCGCGAAGACGACGACGACCAGTTCTTCAGACAGCACGCTCCTCATCTTCGTCGTCTTGATCGTGATCGTGATGTTCTTCTTTTACCGGTCGAGCCAACGACGGCGGCAGGGTACGCAGACTCTGCAGCGCCAGGCCACGACCGGAGCCCGGATCCGCACCGTGCACGGCATCTACGGAACCATCGTCGATGGCGACGACCGCAACGTCATGGTCGAGGTAGCGCCCGGCGTCACCATCAAGATGCTGCGCCAGGCCGTCGGCACGGTGCTGCCCGATGACGAGCCCGACGGCGTGCTGCACACCGACACTGACCAGTCGTCAGACTGGTCGGACGACCACAGCTCGGCGGACCAGAGCTCGCAAGACCACAGCTCAGAAGACCACAGCTCGGAAGAGCACAGCGACCTCGGCCGGTAACGACCCCCGACTTAGCGGGAGAGCGCACTCGTGGCTCCGCCAAGCACCCCAACCTCCCACCCCTGGCGGTATCTGACCGCCCTGGTGGTGCTCCTCCTCGTCATGCTCGGCAGCGTGCTCGGCGGGAACATCCTCAGCCCTTCGCACTGGCACAAGAGCTTCTATGTGGGCCGCGGGCTCGACCTGTCCAGCGGCACGTCCATCACGCTGCAGGCGGTGACGCCGAGGCAGCCCGGACAGAAGAGCAGCCCGGCGCCGAGCGCCGCCGCGATGGCCAAGGCCGTGCAGATCATCACCAACCGGGTCGAGGCGACGGGCCTCTCCAACGCCACGGTGGTGCCGCAGGGCAACAACGAGATCGTGGTCTCGGTGCCCGGCGCCGGCGCGCAGAAAGTCGCCACGCTGGTGGGTGAGACAGCACTGCTGCGGGTGCGCCAGGTGATCCTGGAGGCCCCTAACACGACCACGTCCACGTCGAAGTCGTCGGCGGGCAAGAAGGTGCTGTCGACGACGGCGGACGGCTCGGGGGACGCGTCGGAGTTGACCAAGGCGACGGCGAAGAAGTTCGACGAACTCAACTGCGCCGACAAGAACTGGAAGTCGCAGATCTACGGTGCCAACCCGAACGCCTGGGACAACCCGAGCGTGCAGACCGTCACCTGCTACCGAGGCGAGAAGTTCGCGATGGCAGCGGCCGTCGTGCAGGGCAAGGACATCGACAATGTCGCGGCGCAGGACGAGGCCAGCGGCTGGATCGTCACGTTCGGTGTGAAGAGCCCTGCCTCCACCGCGCTGGGCGCGCTGACGACCACCATGAACAAGGATTACTACGACAGCAGCACGGGCACGGCGACCTCGCCACTCGGCCTGCTCGCGATCGTGCTCGACGGTAACATCCAGAGCGCGCCGGACGTGCAGACGCCGATATCCACGTCGGTTGAGATCCAGGGCGGCAGCGCCGGCTTCACCCAGAGCCAGGCCAACAACCTCGCCGACGTGCTCAAGTACGGCAGTCTGCCGCTGTCGTTCAAGAACCTGTACACGTCGTCGGTGTCGCCGACGCTGGGGTCAGACCAGCTGTCCGCCGGCCTGTTTGCCGCGGTGGTCGGGCTGCTGCTCGTGGTGATCTACTCGTTCATCTACTACCGCGGGCTCGGCATCGTGTCGGTCCTGAGCCTCGCGATCGCCGCGGCGCTGTCTTACATGTCGGTCGTGCTGCTGTCCAAGGAGGCCGGTTTCACGCTGACCCTCGCGGGCATCGCCGGGCTCATCGTGGCGATCGGCATCACCGCTGACTCGTTCATCGTGTACTTCGAGCGATTGCGCGATGAGGTCAGGGAGGGCAGATCGCTGCGGGCCGCCGTGGAACGCGGCTGGGGGCGGGCAAGGCGCACCATCCTGGTCTCGGACACGGTCTCATTCCTGGCCGCGCTGCTGCTGTACATCCTGTCGCAGGGTGAGGTCCGCGGCTTCGCCTTCACCCTGGGCCTGACCACGCTGGTCGACGTGGTGGTGGTGTTCCTGTTCACCAAGCCGATGATCACGCTGCTCGCCCGGACGAGGTTCTACGGCCAGGGCCATCCGCTGTCCGGGCTCGACCCGGCGAGACTCGGCGCCCGCGCGCCATGGCGCGGCGGTCGTCGACCAGTGCCCAGCGCCGTCGGCGGCGGCGCCGCATCGGCGGCCACGACCAGCACCAGGGAGGCGTGATGTCGCGGCTCGGCACGCTCGGCGGGCGGATGTACCGCGGCGAGATCTCCATCGACTTCGTCAGTCGCAAGAAGCTCTGGTACACGATCTCCGGCTGCATCCTGGTGATCAGCGTGGTGGCGCTGATCTTCCGTGGGCTCGACTTCAGCGTCGACTTCAAGGGCGGATCG
>JASHSZ010000407.1 GCA_030040815.1 Streptosporangiaceae bacterium | reverse complement strand
GGCGCGCGGTACCGGATGGCCGCGGATGCCGGTGTCGGCGCCCGCGAGGGCCTAGACAATCGCGAGGGTGGCGGCCCGGTCGGCCTGCCGTCCGCCGGGGAAGCCGAGCCCGATCAGGAGAAGGTCGCGCTGACGCTCCGCGATGCCCTCGCGGCCCGACGGCGGGCCGAAATCGAGCGCGGCGTCTGCCTCGTGGGACCGCACCGGGACGAACTGGAGTTGCGCATAGGCGGCTTGCCGTCGCGCGGTTACGCCAGTCACGGCGAGTGCTGGTCGCTCGCGCTCGCGCTGCGGCTGGCCTCCTATCAACTGCTGCGCCATGACGGGGAACAGGGCGACCCGGTGCTGCTGCTCGATGACGTGTTCGCGGAACTGGACACCGGTCGCCGGGACCGGCTGGCGGCGCTGGTTGCCGGGGCCGAGCAGGTTCTGGTGACGGCAGCGGTGCCTGCCGACGTGCCGGCCGGTCTGGCCGGCAGTCGGTTCGAGGTAGCCGGCGGGGTGATCACTAGTGGCTGAGCTAGAGCCGGACGAGCAGCTGCGGCGCGCGACCCAGGCACTGGCGGCGGCCAGGACGGCAGCACGAGCACGAGGCGCCCGCGCAGTCGGGCGAGGCAAGCCCGCGTCGCCCGCCCCGGCAGCAGCTGACGCGCCAGTTGCGGCCAGCGAGCCCGCGACCGGGGCAGATTCGGGTGATCCGGAGCCGACCCCGGAGGCGGGCACGTCGGCTCGGCAGCAAGGGAATGCGGCTGGCGCCGGAAGCGTTATATCGGAACAGATGAAACCAGGCGCTGCTGGCCTGACTCCGTCAGTGTCAGCCAGCGGGGGGCGTCCGCGGCCCGGCCCAGTGAGTGGCCGGGTGAGTGCGCGACCGGGATTCGCGCCGCAACCGCGGCGGGAGGACCCAGTGTCGTTGTCGTCGGCGATCAGCGGTTTGCTGGATGCCGAGGGCTGGGCACTCTCGGCGGCGACTGGATCGGTGTTCGGGCGCTGGGCGGAAATAGTAGGTGCCGACCTGGCCGGGCATACGAGGCCGGAGCGGCTCGCCGACGGTGAGCTGACCGTGCTGGCCGATTCGACCGCCTGGGCGACCCAGATCCGGCTGCTGGCGGCCCAGCTGGTGCTGCGACTGAACCGGGAGCTCGGGGACGGCACCGTGCTCCGGGTGAAGGTCCGCGGCCCAGCCCTGCCCGACCGTAAGCCGGGACAGTGGCGGGTACGCGGCGGCCGCGGACCGCGTGACACGTACGGCTGAGGCGCGGCGTCTGGCCAGGTAAAATGAAGATCGGCACATGGGCGTGCCGGGTGGGGGATTCGTCGGCCGCCCGCGTGTCAGCCCTGTCCAGAGGAGCTTCAGCATTGTCCTACGACGCACATTCGATTACGGTCCTGGAGGGCCTGGAAGCCGTCCGCAAGCGTCCGGGCATGTATATCGGCTCTACCGGTGAGCGCGGCCTGCACCACCTGGTGCAGGAGGTCGTCGACAACGCCGTCGATGAGGCGCTGGCCGGGTTCGCCGACCGGATCGATGTGGTCTTGCTCGCCGATGGCGGCGTGCGGGTGACCGACAATGGCCGCGGCATCCCGGTTGACGAGCACCCGGTCGAGAAGCGGCCGGCCGTCGAGGTTGTCTTGACGACGCTGCACTCGGGCGGCAAGTTTGACAGCCAGTCCTATGCGGTGTCCGGTGGCCTGCACGGCGTCGGCGTGTCTGTCGTCAACGCGCTCTCCACCCGGCTGGATGTCGAGATCCGCAAGGATGGCTACGTCTGGCGGCAGTCATATGAGAACTCCCAGCCGGTAGCGCCGCTCCAGCGCGGCGAGCGGACGGCCGAGACCGGCACGGTTGTCACCTTCTGGCCCGACGGCTCGATTTTCGAGACCACCGAGTGGTCGTTCGAGACGCTCTCGCGCCGCCTGCAGGAGATGGCCTTCCTCAACAAGGGCCTGTCCATCACGCTGATCGACGAGCGACCCCAGCATGCGACCGCAGACACGACCGACGACATGGCGGCAGGCGACGCGCCGACGGTGGCCAGCTACCACTACGACGGCGGCATCTCCGACTTCGTCCGGTACCTCAACAGGACCAAGGAGCCGATTCACGACATCGTGATCGACTTTGGTGACGAGGCACCCGGCATCTCGGCCGAGATCGCGATGCAGTGGACCGGGGCTTACTCCGAGTCGGTCTACACCTTCGCCAACACGATCAACACGGCGGAGGGCGGCACCCACGAGGAGGGCTTCCGGTCGGCGCTCACCTCGATCATCAATCGCTATGCCCGCGACCAGAAGCTCGTCAGGGACCGCGACGACAACCTGACCGGCGAGGACGTCCGGGAAGGCCTCACCGCGATCATCCACGTGAAGCTGTCCGAGCCGCAGTTCGAGGGGCAGACCAAGCAGAAGCTCGGCAATACCGAGGCGAAGTCGTTCGTCCAGAAGGTCTGCAACGACCACCTCAAGGACTGGCTCGAGCGCAACCCCGGCGAGGCGAAGGCCATTGTCCTCAAGGCAACCCAGGCCGCGCGGGCTCGCATCGCTGCCCGGCAGGCCAGGGACCTTACCCGGAAGAGCCTCATGGGTGGCTCCGGTCTGCCCGGCAAGCTCGCCGACTGCCAGTCCGGGGACCCGGAGCGGTGCGAAATCTACGTCGTCGAGGGTGACTCGGCTGGCGGCTCGGCCAAGGGCGGCCGCGACCCGCACTTCCAGGCCATCCTGCCGATCCGCGGCAAGATCCTCAACGTGGAGAAGGCCCGGATCGACCGGGTGCTCAAGAACACCGAGGTCCAGGCGATGATCACGGCGCTGGGCACCGGGATCCACGACGAGTTCGACCTGGCAAAGCTGCGGTACTACAAGATCATTCTGATGGCAGACGCCGACGTCGACGGCCAGCACATCACCACGCTGCTGCTGACGCTGCTGTTCCGGTTCATGAAGCCGCTCATCGAGGCGGGGCACGTCTACCTTGCTCAGCCGCCGCTCTACAAGATCAAGTGGGAGGGTCGCGCCGTCGAGCCCGGCTACGCCTACTCCGACCGGGAGCGGGACGCGCTCATTGAGGCCGGCGTCGCCGAGGGCCGCCGTGACCCGGGGCCGAGCGGCCGCGTGCAGCGGTTCAAGGGCCTCGGCGAGATGAACGCCACCGAATTGTGGGAGACGACGATGGATCCCGCCCGGCGAGTGCTGCGCCAGGTGACGCTCGACGACGCGGCCCAGGCCGACGAGCTGTTCAGCGTGCTGATGGGCGAGGACGTTGAAGCCCGGCGGGCGTTTATCCAGCGCAACGCCAAAGACGTCCGGTTCCTCGACATCTAGGGGAACGGGCTCGACCCCGCGGTCAGTCGCGCGCTCGTTCGCCGCGGCGGCGGGCCGATGTGAAGGACCAGGCAAAAAGCCTGAGGGAAGGATTGTGCAGTGCCTGACGTCACGACGCCGGAGGCCGATGCCGCCGGTCACGACCGGACGGAACCCATCGACATCCAGGTCGAGATGCAGCGGAGCTTCCTCGACTACGCGATGTCGGTTATCGTCGGGCGCGCTCTGCCAGATGTCCGCGACGGCCTGAAGCCGGTGCACACCCGCATCCTGTGGGCGATGTACGACGGGAATTACCGGCCCGAGCGCGGTTACAACAAGTGCGCCAGGGTCGTCGGCGACGTCATGGGGAACTACCACCCGCACGGTGACTCGGCCATCTACGACACGCTCGTCCGGCTCGCGCAGCCGTGGGCGATGCGGATGCCGCTCGTCGACGGCCAGGGCAACTTCGGCTCGCCGGGCAACGACCCGCCCGCGGCCATGCGCTACACCGAGTGCCGACTGGCGCCGCTGGCCATGGAGATGCTCCGCGATATCGACAAGGAGACCGTCGACTTCCGGCCGAACTACGACGGCCAGGCTGCTGAGCCAATCGTGCTGCCGGCCCGGTTCCCCAATCTGCTGGTCAACGGTTCTGAGGGCATCGCGGTGGGCATGGCGACCAAGATTCCGCCGCACAATCTGCGCGAGGTCGCGGCCGGCTCGCAGTGGTATCTCGAGCACTTTGACGCCAACGATGAAGAGCTGCTGTCAGCGCTCATGGAGCGGATCTCTGGTCCCGACTTCCCGACCGCCGCGCAGATCGTGGGGCGGCGCGGCATCCGCGACGCCTACACTTCCGGGCGCGGCTCGATCACCATGCGCGCGGTCGCCAACGTCGAGGAAGACCCGCGGGGTCGCACCACGCTTGTGGTGACTGAGTTGCCATTCCAGGTCAACCCGGACAACCTCGCGAGCAAGATCGCGGAGCTCGTCCGCGACGGGCGCGTCTCGGGTATCGCCGACGTCCGGGACGAGACCAGTGGCCGCACCGGCCAGCGCCTCGTCATCGTGCTGAAGCGCGACGCCGTCGCGAAGGTCGTGCTGAACAACCTGTACAAGCACACCCAGCTGCAGGACACCTTCGGCGTCAACATGGTCGCGCTGGTCGACGGGGTGCCGCGGACGCTGCGGCTGGATCAGGTCATCCGACACTGGGTGACGCACCAGATCGAGGTCATCGTCCGGCGGACCAGGTACCTGCTCAGGAAGGCGGAAGAGCGGGCGCACATCTTGCGCGCGCTGCTGAAGGCTATCGACCAGATCGACGCGGTCATCGCCCTCATCCGCGCGAGCGAGTCGGCTGCCGCCGCACAACAGGGTCTGATGGACCTGCTCGAGATCGACGACATCCAAGCTCGCGCGATCCTCGACATGCAGCTGCGTCGGCTGGCCGCGCTAGAGCGGCAGGCGATGATCGATGAGTACGACAAGCTGATGGAGGAAATCGCCGACTACGAGGCGATCCTGGCCTCGCCAGAGCGGCAGCGTCAGGTCGTCAGCACCGAGCTCAGTGAGATCGCCGCGAAGTACGGTGACGCCCGGCGAACCGAGATCGTCGCCTACGACGGCGACATGTCGGCGGAGGACCTCATTGCCGAGGAAGACGTCGTCATCACGATCACGCATGGCGGCTACGCGAAGCGCACCAGGGCCGACCTCTACCGGGCGCAGCGGCGTGGCGGCAAGGGCGTTCGCGGTGCACAGCTGCGCACCGACGACATCGTCGATCACTTCTTCGTGACGTCGACGCACCACTGGATCCTGTTCTTCACCAACAAGGGCCGGGTCTACCGGGCGAAGGCCTACGAACTCCCGGACACCGCGCGTGACGCACGCGGTCAGCACGTGGCAAACCTGCTGGCGTTCCAGCCGGACGAGCGCATCGCCGAAGTGCTGGCGCTGCGCGACTATGACGTGGCGCCGTACCTGGTGCTGGCGACGTCATCGGGCCTGGTGAAGAAGTCAAGGCTGACGGACTTTGACTCACCGCGGTCCGGCGGGATCATCGCCATCAACCTGCGCGAGGACGACGAGGTCATCGCGGCCCGGCTTGTGTCGCCCGATCAGGACCTGTTGCTGATCAGCAAGCGCGCGCAGGCGATCCGGTTCCGGGCCAGCGACGAAGCGCTGCGGCCGATGGGCCGCGCCACATCGGGCGTTATTGGGATGCGGTTCACCGACGGCGATGAGCTGCTGGGCATGTACGTGGTGAGTGAAGGCGCCGACGTACTCGTCGCCACCGGCGGCGGCTATGCCAAGCGCACGCCGGCCGATCAGTACCCCGTTCAGGGCCGCGGCGGCCTCGGGGTGGTCACGGCGCGCATCGTCGACGCGAGGGGCGAGCTCATTGGCGCGCTCATGGTGCACCCGGACGACGAGGTGTTCGCTATCACGTCGGCGGGCGGCGTCATCAGGACCGCGGCGTCGGAGATCAAGATCTCCGGGCGCCAGACAATGGGCGTCCGGCTCGTGAATCTTGGTGAAGGTCAGAGTCTCGTGGCAATCGCCCGGAATGCCGAAGCCACCGGGAACGGCGCTGCCGTGGAGGTTGACGACGACGATGACACCGAGCCAGCAGACGGCGATCCAGACAACGGATCCGACCTCGACAGCTCTGACGCAGAGTAGCCACGCTGCTGCTGAACGCGCTGTGCTGAGCAATCGTGTGTCGGTTTGTGGCAGGAGCGCAGGCTGACCGAGTATCGTGCCGTGAGATAACGCAATTAACGGGCCAAGCCGGACGTCGTCGGGGAGCCTGTCTCACGCTGGCAGGCTGACTGGGGGCAACGCACCGACCGGTCCGAGCGTCATAGACATAGCGAGCCGTCGAGGCTAGCTGGTTGCGGCGAGTCAGTTATCACTGACTTGGGGATAACCTCGGGACAGTGAACGGTGCTGAGGAGGACGGGGTGGACAACCGCGCGGAGCCGTCGCTGGCGCACGGCGAGACCGTGCTGGATGATGCGCCTGCCGAGACGGAGGGGCGCGACACCTCGTCAGCTGTCGAATCGACCGGCACCGCGGCTGAGGCGCCGCTGGTGACGTCGGCCGAACAGGCGAGCACCTA
>JASHSZ010000406.1 GCA_030040815.1 Streptosporangiaceae bacterium | reverse complement strand
ACGGCCACGCCGATGACGAGGATCAGCACGGTCGTCTCGATGTCGCTGGTCCTCGTGATCGAGAAGCGCTCATACGGGCGGGTGAGAAAGAAGTCGAACCAGACGGCCGCGGACAGCGCGGCCAGGAGGCCTGCGGGCCGGGAACCGAACGCCGCCACCGCCACGACGACGAGGATGAGCGCCAGCGCGGCGTCGGTGTTGGGGAAGCTCGTCCGGAATGGCACGAGAATCGCCGTCAGCGCGAGCGGGGCGCCGAGGCCGATGAGGATGGCGAGGTACCGCTGCACGAGCGCAAGCTGCTGTCGCATCTGACCGTCGTAGCACGGCCGGGTCCTATCGCGCCAGGCGGCCCAGAGCTAGGCTAATCCGAGGTGAGCCGGGAAGCCTGGTCGGCACGATGTCGGAGTCGAGCCCGGGAGAGAGCATGGCCACTCAGTCCGCAAGCACCGCCACCCAGCCCGCGAGCACGGCCGGCCAGCCCGCGTCCGCGATCTCGGCCAGGCCCCCGCGCTCCATTACCCAGCGCTGGCTATTCGCAGCGTTCCTGCTCGCGGGCGCCGCCCAGCTGATCACCATCTCCGCACTGCTCAGTGCCGATCCGCTGACGACGTCCTGGTCCGCGCTCCTGCTGGCGATCGCGCCGGCCCCGCTTGCCGCGGCGGCCGCCTTCACCGCCCCGCGGCTGGCGAGGCTTGCGGCGATCGCGGCCGGCGTCGCGATCACCGCAGGCATCGTGGGCTCGCTGACCGAGTGGTCGACCAGCAGCGCACACACCGGCGTGCTGTTCTTTGTTCCGCTCGCGGCGGTGGTCGTCGGCGGGCTCCGGCTGTGGCGGGCCGTCCCGCGGTGACCTGGCCTCGATAGCTACCGGTCGGCAGGTGCAGCGGCGGTCGTCGCGAGTTACTGTCGTTGTGTGGTCGCGGTGCTCGCGCTGACTGGTGCGGCCCTCTTCATCGTCGTGGGGCTGGGAGCGGCTGCTCGGATTGTCTACATTGGCAATCTCGACGCGCTGGGACTGGCCAGCAAGCTCTCAACGCCGCGTCCAAGGTCGGCTGTTGATTGGCCCGAACTGGCGGTTCGTGCCGTCGTGCCGCAGCCGGACGAGCCAGCCGTGGTCCTGCTGTGGGTGACCAGGCCTGGTCACGACGGACGAGAGGCGACGCTGCTGGTCGAGCTCGCAGGCTCGCCAGATCGGTCCGTGCGGTTGCTGGCGCGTTGGTGCCGGGACGGGTCCTCGATCTCGCCGAGCGCACTCGGGGAGGCCAGGATCGAGCTGCGGCGGCGGCAGAGCCTGGAACGGGTCCACGGAAGGCTGCTGGCCGAGGATAGCGCGCAGGCCCCCGCGACCGCCGGGTCCTGACGGCCGCGCAGCTGATAAGGACGGGCGATGGTGGTCTTTGGCGTATGGCTCGCGGTCGCCGGCGCGATAGCGTGCCTAGCCGGCCTGGCCGGCCCGCGCGAGCGGCGTCGGCTCCGCAGTGAGGGGCTGACGGCCTGGGCGATGGTGCTGCCGACGCCGCGGCGACCCGATGACGGCCGCCGCGGGTCGTCAGGCGTTTCCGTCCAGTTTGTCCTCGACGACGGGCGAATCATTGAGCGGGCGCACCGCCGCCCGGTCCGCAGGTCGGCGGCACTGCGGCCGGGCGAGCGCGTGCTCGTCTGGTACGACCCGGCCGATCCGGGCGACGTCCTCGTCTACGGTCCCGACGGCCGGTGGTCTGACCGGATCTTCCTCGCGCTGGGGCTGCTGCTCGGTGCGGTCGGCGTCGTCCTGGCGGTGGCGGCAGGCTGACGGTTAGCTGACGAATCGCTCGCCGATCGGGCCAAGGATCATCATCGGGAAGTAGATCAGGCCGCCCACGATGATGATGACGCCGAGCAGGAACGCCGCGAACGTCGGCCCGGTCGTGTCCAGGGTCGCTCTGGTCCGCGCGTGCACCCGCGCTCCGGCCAGCGAGCCAGCGATCGCAAGGGACAGCACGATCGGGACGAACCGGCCCCACAGCATGATCAGGCCGAGGGTGAGGTTATACCAGGTGGTGTCCGCCGACAGCCCGGCGAACGCCGACCCGTTGTTATTCGCCGACGACAGGTACGAGTACATGACCTCGCTCAGGCCGTGCATGCCGGGGTTGAGGATGGATGTGTAGCCCTGCGAGAGCACCAGCGCCGTGCTGCCGAGCACCAGAACCGACACGGGGATCGCCAGGGTGTAGGCGACGACCAGCTTCATCTGCGGCCCGCGGATCTTTTTGCCGAAGAATTCTGGCGTGCGGCCGACCATGAGCCCGGCGACGAACACCGACAGCAGCGCTAGCACCAGGATGCCGTAGAGCCCGCCGCCGTCACCGCCGGGACTGATCTCGCCGAGCAAGATCCCGACGAAGGCACCCGCCCCGCCGATCGGGGTGTAGCTGTCCAGTGCCGAGTCAGTGGCACCCGCCGTCGTCCCCATGGTTCCCACCGTCATCAGCGCGGATGCTTCAGGGCCGAACCGGAGTTCCTTGCCCTCCATGTTGCCGCCGGGGT
>JASHSZ010000405.1 GCA_030040815.1 Streptosporangiaceae bacterium | reverse complement strand
GCCACCTCGCCCGGCCTGATCCCGGTCAGCGGTGCAGCGAAGTTGTTGCCCGTGGGCCAGAACTCGGGAAAGTGCTCGCGCCAGACGGCTATCGCGGCCGTCGGCTCAATACCGCCGCCGACGTCCATCCGGTAGGTCTTCTGCAGCATCTTGCCGAAGCCCTGGACGGGTCCGGTTAGACGCCGGCCCGCCACATTGGTGCCGCGTACTCCGTCGCGCGGCCCCACCTGCAGCCGGTCCACCTTCGCCGCCCAGTTAGCCGCGTCCCGTGGGACTGCCTCATCCGGCGGCGCCTGACCGGATGTTGCATCCGGGGTCGGCGCCGTAGCCTCCGGCAATGTCACTTTCATCTCTGCGGCCGAGGCCGTTGCCTCGGGTCCCGCGTGCTCGGTCATGCCCGTCCCCCTTACCTGGGT
The DNA here is from genome assembly GCA_030040815.1 of Streptosporangiaceae bacterium. The sequence continues at coordinate 3,536 of JASHSZ010000405.1, read as the reverse complement.
CAGCTCGCCACGCCCGCGAGCGCAGCCGATTCGCTGTCGTAGATCGTGATCGCCTCGTCCAGCCGGGTCAGCTCGAAGATCTCCCGGTAGTGGGTACTGAGGCCAAAAGCGGCGAGCTGCTGGCGCTGCCGGTTCGCGCGGACGAGCAGGGTGACCAGCATCCCGATGCCGCCGCTGTTCATATACTCCAGGCCGCCGAAGTTGAGCACTAACCTGCTCGCTGCGGCGCCTGCCGCCTCGTAGGCCGACATCAGTACCGGCTCACACGCCGCCGTGACGTCGCCTTTGATGTCCACGACGGCGACCGAATCACCGACGTGGCGCACATCCATCGTGACTGCTGAGGTGCCCATCTGGATCCCCTCCCTGGCATCCGCGGGCAGCGTCGTCAGGCCGTCGCTGCCCCTTTGAGCTGGCTCACGACGTCGTCGAGGTCGGGAAAGAGCTCGATGAAGTCGGAGAGCCGAGTGATATCGAAGATCTCGCGGTAATGCGGGGACAGACCGCAGGCGGCCACCAGCCGGCCCTCGGCCCGCGCTCTGGCTAGCACGCTGACGATCAGCGCGATGCCGGTTGAGTTGATGTAGTCGACCGCCGCGAAGTCGAGCACGATCGTGCGCGCCTGACCGTCGGCCAGCGCTTGCTGACACGCGCTCGTCAGCGTTTCCGCCGCCGAGCCGTCCACTTCCCCGGACAACTCGATGACCGCGACGGTGCCGATGGTCCGCATCCTGGCTGCACAGGCACTTTTCATTTCCCAGCCCCCTCGGCTGCCGGGGCAGCGGTGTGCATGGTCAGCCAGACCGTGTGCCGTGCCCCCTCGGTGGTGACGTCCATGTCGTCGACCATGTTGCGGATCAGGAACAGGCCCCAGCCGCGCGGGCTCTGTCGGCCCTCGAGCTTGCCGGCCAGGTCGGGTTCCTCGGTGCCGGCGTCTGCGGCGGCACCGCCGGAGTCGCTGATCCCGACGACGATCTCGGTGCGGGACTGCAGCACCTCGACCTCGACAGGGATCTCGACCTGGTTGTGGTTGCCGTGCTCGATCGCGTTCATGGCCGCTTCGGCCACGGCCGTCTTGAGCCGCTCCAGCCGGGCCGCAGTCAGCCCGCGTCCGGTTACCACCTCGGCCACCTTCGCCAGGGCGAGCCGTTCGTTTCCTGGCTCGCTTGGCACGGCGAACGCGGCGAGCCGACGCGGCGCGGATGCAGCGGACCCGGTCATCGGGCGACCTCCTCGCTCCCGGCGTGCGCGGGCTGCTCGGCTTGCTCGGGACTGCGGGCGGCGGGCGAACGCTCCACGCTGACCAGCGTGATGTCGTCCTCTTGCTCATAATCAGGGCCGGTGAACTCGCGTAGCTCGGTCAGGCAGAGGTCGATCAACTCGGTCCCAGCTGCGCCCTTGGCCACGAGCGCAGAGACCCGGGGGAAGCCGAACATCTCGCGGTCCGGCCGGTGGGCCTCGGCCAGGCCGTCGCTGTGCAGCAGCGCGCAGTCGCCCGGCCGGAACTCGAAGGACCGCTCGTCGTACGTCATGCCGGGCATGAGGCCAAGCGGCATCCCGCGGGCCCGCAGCTCGGCGATCCCGTCGGTGGTGCGCACGTAGGGGACGTCGTGCCCGGCGTTGGCGAATACCACGGCGCCGTCGGACGGGTCGAGGACCATGCACAGGCAGGTGACGAACATGTGCGCCGGGATGTCGGCGTACAGCAGGTCGTTGACCTGCGCCAGCACCGCGCCGGGAGACATGAGCCGCGGTGCCGCGGCGCGCAGCAGCGCGTGCGTGCTGGCCATGACCAGCGCCGCGGGGATGCCCTTATCGGTGACGTCGCCGACGACGCACATCACGCGCCCGTCGGGCAGCGGAATGAAGTCGTAGAAGTCGCCGCCTACCGTCCGGGCCGGGCGGTAGAAGGCAGCCACATTCCAGCCAGGCAGGTCGGGCAGGCTGTCCGGCAGGAACTGCTGCTGGATGATCTGCGCGATCTTCAGTTCCTGCTCGATGCGCTCCCGGCTGCGCGCCTCGGCTTGCTGCTCCCGGACGAGCTGGCCCACCCGCATGGCCGGGGCGGCGTACCCGGCGAGCGCGGTGAGCAGTCGCCTGTCTTCGGAGGTGTAGCCGCGCTCGGAGCGGCGCGGGCCCAGGCTCAGCAGGCCGACGAGACTGCCCGAGGAGATCAGCGGGATCGCGAGCACGGCGCCAGCAGCGCGCAAGGCGGCCAGGCCCGGTGAGTCGAGTTGCAGGCCGGTGATGTCGATGGCCTGGGCGTGGCTCAGCAGATACGCCACGAGCGGGTCGTTCGCGGCGAGCTCGACATCGGGACCAGCCACGACCGCTGCGGCCGATGTTGTCGAGGACTGGTCGGGGCTTGCTCCCCTTCGGCGCAGCCAGCCGCGCACCGGCGGGCGCAGCGACCGCTCGATAGCGTCGGCTGCAGCCGTGGCGGCGGTAACGTCGGCACCGGGACCGATGGCGGCGAGCACGGCGGACGACGCCGCCTGCTCGGTGCCCGGTTCGCCGTCGGTCGCTAGGGCAGCTGGTTGCAGCTTGCCGAGTACGGCGGTGCTCGCAGCCTGATCTGTGCTGGTTTCGGTTGCCCGTTGCGGCATGTCACGCTCCCCACGTGGCGCTCGGGTACTGAACGCAGCGCCAGCTTAGGAAGTGGGCGCTACGGGATCGTTACGGTAAGTAGGTCCCCTCGTACTACTTTTAACGCGGCACCGTTACGGTTGCCAGCAACATCGGAGGACTGACTCGGATGAGCGTGGTGCGCCTGGCATTCCTCGGGCCGCCGACGGTCGAGTGTGACGGCGTCCCGGTGAGCTTCGACACCCGCAAGGCGGTCGCGCTGCTGGCGCTGCTCGCCGTCACCCGCCGCGAACATGGCAGGGACCAGCTGGCTGCCCTGCTCTGGCCGGACGCCGACCTGGTCCGCGCCAGGGCATCGCTGCGGCGAACGCTGTCGGTCACCGCGGCGCAACTCGGCAGCGGTCTCACCGTCACTCGCTCGACGGTCGCGCTCGCGGACGGCATGATCCGTGCGGACGTGACCGACTTCGAGGCGCTGGTCGGGCGGTCCGATGCAGCGTCGCTAGAGGAAGCCGCGCGGCTGTACCGGGACGACTTCCTGGCCGGATTCACGCTCCGCGACTGCCCGGAATTCGAGGACTGGCAGGCCGCTCAGGCGTCCCGGCTCCGCCAGCTGCTCGCGCGGGCACTGCAGCGGCTCGTGACGATGTGCACCGACGCGGGCGCGCTGGACGCCGCGCTCGACCAGGCACGCCGCTGGCTGGCGCTCGACGAGCTGCACGAGCCCGCTCATCAGGCTGTCATCAGGCTGCTCGGCTGGACGGGCCAGCGCTCGGCTGCGCTGCGCCAGTACCGCACCGTGGTCCGGGTGCTCGACCGGGAGCTGGCGGTGCGCCCGCTGCCGGCCACGACGCAGCTGTACGAGCAGATCAGGATCGATCAGCTCGGGCCGCCGCCAGCCGCCGAACCGGCGCCCGAGCCGGCTGCCGGCGAGCAAGCCGGCGTGGCAG
>JASHSZ010000404.1 GCA_030040815.1 Streptosporangiaceae bacterium | reverse complement strand
GACCACCGCCAGGTGCGCGGCCGTCTGCGGCAGCCAGCCCTGGTCTGCGGCAACGATGAACATGACGGCCGGCACCGGGCCTGCTCCGGTTAGCATGCTCGCGATGAAGCGGTCGTCACTCGGCACATCGACGAACGCCGCCTGTACGCCGGAGGGCAGCGTTAGCAGGGTGAAGTCGGGTTCGACCCCGTGGCTCTCTGCTGCGGCGCGATCCGGCTCCGTCCCGGTGAGCGCCCGGATCAGCGTCGACTGGCCGTGGCCGACGGTGACAACGACGTGCATGGCGTTCACTTCCGGCTCGCGAGCACCTAGCCCGCCGCCGCGGTCCCCGATTTGGCCAGGCCGTCACCCGTGCGACGATGCAACCTGCGGACGCCCACGTGCGCGACCATACCTGCCGGCCGACGCGCCCCGGCAGTACCCGAACACCTCTTCCGGCCCGATTTACCAGCACTTTGCCGAAGGAACCCGCCGCCTAGCGCAGCGCGTGTGTAAGTCTTTAATCAACCGACTGCACAGGGAAGTAGAGACATGAACCCTCAAGGCCGTATCCCGCGACGACGCGGTGTAGTCTGCGGGCTGCTGTTGATCTTGCTGGGCCTCTGGGGTGGCCTGGCGCTGTTCGTTGGCCCCTACTTTCACTTTGGGTACACGCCGGACAAGGTCTGGGACTACAACGACGGTCGGCTGTACTACTGGATCGTCCCCGCTGCCGCCGTTCTGCTGGGCGGCCTGCTCGCAGTCCTGACCCGGAATCGGGGCGTCGGCCTTACCGGCGGACTGCTCGCCGCACTGGGCGGCGCGTGGTTCGGCATCGGCCAGAGCTTCACTGCCATCGTCCTGAAGAGGTCGATATCGGGCGGCAGTCCGATCCTCCGGGCTGGCGAGACGCTCACGTCGCTGCACGCGTATGTCGAGGAGATCAGCCTGGTCGCCGGGCTCGCTCTGGTGGTCGTCTTCGTCGGCGCGCTGACGATCGGCAGGTTCTCGATGCTGGCAGCCGCGGACATCGCCGAAACCGAGGAGTACTACCCCGATTACCCCGCTTCCCCGTCGGGCTTCCCGTCGGCGACCGGCCAGCTCCCCGACACGACGACGACCGTCCCGCCGCCTGACACGCTGAGCTAGCACGTCAGTCGGCCGCAGGGCCGGGCTCACGCCGCCGCGGCAGCCGGTCAGGCTACCCGCCGGGCAGCCGGGCCTGGTAGCGGCGTGACATCCCGCGCTGAGGCCAGCACGTGCCCGGCCGTGCACGCCAGCTCCAGGTGCACAGGTGCGCCGCACTCTCGGTGGGTCAGCAGCACGGGCGGACCGTCCGGCCCGCCCGTGTACTTGTCTCCCCAGGTCATCAGCGCGACCACGACCGGGTAGAGGTCGAGGCCCTTCTGGGTTAGCCGATACTCCTCACGCGCGCGCTGGCCTTCCTCTCGGTACGGCGCCTTACGCAGGATGCCGTCACTGACCAGCCCGGCCAGCCGGCTGCTCAGCACCTGGCGTGGCATGCCCGTACGCCGCCGCATGTCATCGAACCTGCGGACGCCGTTGAATGCCTCGCGGAGCACCAGGAACGTCCACCTCTCCCCGACGATGCCCAGCGCTGCCGCAATGGTGCAGCTGGCGGTGTCATAGTCGAGCGCCCAGGATCGCTTCATGTTTGCAGGCTAGATCTACTTGACAGACTTAGCAACAACCGGGATGCTGAGTTCATGGATCGAACCCCGGTGGCCCTGCTGCGGCAGGCAAGGCCGGACGACCTGACGAGTATCCGTGAGTTTGTCTGCGCGCTGTCGCCGCGTTCGCAGTACCTGCGCTTCTTTGCCGCGGTGGCACCGCCGAGCACCGGCCTGCTGCGCGCGCTCTGCGGTACCGGTGGCGCCGACGTGTTGCTGGTCACCGACCGCCGCGGCGCCATCATCGGGCACGGGATGGCGGCCGACATGGAAACCGGCGGCGCGGCGACCGGCCACCGGCTGGAGAGCAGTATCGGACTGGTGGTCGCGGACGCCTGGCAGCGCCGTGGCATAGGCACCCAGCTGCTGGATGCTCTTGCTGGCCGAGCTCACCGTCGCGGCGTCAGCCGACTGGTGCTCCAGGTGCTCCCCGACAACCGGCTGATGCAGGGCATCATCCGCAGGCGGTGGCCCGAGGCTCAAGCCGAGCGGACGCTGGACGCCATCGTGTTCCGGCCGACCATCCGCCGGATGGGATGCCCGCGGCCCGTCCCTCATCTCGTCACCATCGCCGAGCGCCGTGACCAAGGAGGACATCGTGCCGGAGACCGATCTGCGGCCTAGCCAGCCGGGCCACGTAAATCCGGCTCGTGAGCGCGGCTACGACTGGGATGACCCCGCCGCAGCGGCGGCAGCCGCGGCCGATCTCGACGGCGCGGCTTTCTTGCAGGCCATCCTCGACGGCGCGCTGCCCGGCGCGCCGCTCGCGCGCACGCTGGACTTCGTTCCGGTCAGCGTCCGGCCGGGCGCGGTCACCTTCGAGTTCACGCCCGCCGAGTTCCACTACAACCCGATCGGCTCAGTACACGGCGGAGTGCTCGCCGCGTTGTGCGATTCCGCCTGCGGCTGCGCTGTGCACAGCACGCTTCCGGCTGGGACCTCCTATACCAGCCTCGACCTCAGCATCAAGTTCCTCCGGCCGGTGACGTCCGCCGTCGGCCGCATGAGGTGCGAGGGCACGGTGACCCACGCAGGCAGTCGGTCGGCGCTGGCAGAGGCCCGGCTGACCGACTCCGGCGGCAAGCTGTTCGCGCTCGCCACGAGCACGTGCATGATCTTCCGCCCGGCGCCTCCGCCGGGCGCGCCGTGACGGCCGCGCGCGGGTCGGCAAGTTAGCTCAGGTACAGCCCGTCGATCACGTCGGCGTACTTGGCGTGCACGACCCGTCGCTTCAGCTTGAGAGTCGGGGTTAGCTCCTCGCTCTCCGCGGTCCACTCCACGGGCAGCAATTCCCAGTACTTCACCTGCTGCACCCGGGCGAGCTTGGCGTTGGCCGCGTCGACGGCGCGGCCAATCTCGGCCAGGACCTCTGGATCGGCGGCCAGCTCAGCGAGCGAGGTTGTCTGGATGCCGCGCGCCCTCGCCCAGGCCGGCGCCACCCCGCTGTCGAGGGTTAGCAGCGCCACCAGGTACGGCCGTCGGTCGCCATAGGCCAGCGCCTGGCCGATCAGCGGGTGGGCCACGAGCAGGTTCTCTACCGCAGCCGGCGACACGTTCTCCCCTCCGGCGGTGATGATCAGCTCCTTCTTCCGGTCCAGAACGCTGACGAAGCCGTCGGCGTCGATGCTGCCGACGTCGCCGGTGTGCAGCCACCCGTCGGCGTCGATCAGGTCGGCGGTCTGCTCCGGCAGCTTCAGGTAGCCGGGCGTCGTGAGCGGCCCGCGGGTGAGGATCTCGCCGTCGTCGGCGATCTGCACCTCCATGCCGGGCACCGGCTGGCCGACGGTGCCGAGCCGGAATGCCAGCGGCGTGTTGGTGGTGAACGCCCCGGTCGTCTCGCTCATCCCGTACACGTCCAGGATCTGCATGCCGAGCCCGGCGAAGAACGTCGCGACCTCGGGCGGGAACGGCGCCGCGCCACTCGACAGCACCGCCTCGCCAAGGCCGAGCAGCGCCCGGATTGGGCCTAGCACCTGGGCGTCCGCCGCCGCGAACCGGTCGGCCAGGTCGCTGGGGGTGGTCTCACCGAACTGCAGGCTGCGCACGTACTCGAGGCCGGTCGCCATGGCGTGCGTCACCGCCGCCCGGTTGTCCTCATCCCGCTCGGACGCCAGCAGCGCCTGGATGCCCGCCATGACCTTCTCGTAGATCCGCGGCACGCCGAAGAACGCCGTCGGCCTGGCGCTGGTCAGCGTCGCCAGGAGCTGGCTCGCCGCGTCGTGACAGAAGTACACGTGCCGGGCGTGGCAGACCCCGAGGTACAGACTGAGCATCCGCTCGGCGATGTGGGCGAGCGGTAGGTAAGAAACCACCCTGGCGTGCATCGGGGTGGCCCCGCCGGCCTCCAGGGCGGCCACCTCGTAGAGCACGTTGGCGTGCGTGATGACGACACCCTTCGGATTCGCGGTGGTGCCCGAGGTGTACAGCAGCGTGACCGGATCGTCCGGGCGGATCGACGCAACCCGGTCGGCCACGAGACGCGGGCTGGCCGCCAGTCGCTGCGCGCCGAGTGTCGCCAGGGAGTCCCAGCTCAGGTACGGCGGCCCGGTCGGGCAGGCAGCGGCGTCCCTGACGATGACGGTGCGTAGCGACGGCAGTTGCGCCAGCACCTGCTGCCACCGGGTCAGCTGGCTGACCCCGTCGACGACGGCGATCGTGGCGTCGCAGTTGGCCGCCACGTAGGCGATCTGCTCGGGCGCGAGGGTCGCATAGAAGGTGACCGGAACACCGCCTGCGTGCAGCGCGCCCAGGTCTGCCAGGACGTGCTCGAGCCGGTTCGGCAGCATGAGCGCGACGTGCTCGCCCGGCCGGAGTCCGGCCTCGATGAATCCCGCCGCCAGTTCGAGCGCGCGCTGGCGCGTCTCAGCCCAGGTCACCGTCTGCCACGGCCCGTCGCTGTCCCGGTCGGAGAGCGCCGGCAGCTGGCCGTACCGGTCTGCCGCCCGGGCCAGCGCGCCGCACAGCGTCATGCCCGCCCACTCCGCCTGCATGGCCGCACGCTGCGCTGCGATCTCCCTCACCACGGCTTCCGTCCTCCCGCCAGGTTTGCTGCGTGACGGTCATGCCACCACGCCAGCCCAGGGATCCGCAAGATGCCCGGAGGGCGGCGGGAACTGCTGCGGTCAGGCGTACCTGCGGCGGGTCGGCACGATCTGAGTGCCCAGCGGCACAAGCGTGACCGGGATGATCTTGAAACTGGCGAGGCCCAGCGGGATGCCGACGATCGTCAGGCAGAGCGCCACGCCTGCGATGAAATGGCCAAGGGCGAGCCACCAGCCGAACAAGATGATCCACAGCACGTTGCCGATCACCGAGCCCAGCCCGGCGCCGGGACGTCGCTCGGCGGTACGGCCGAACGGCCAGAGCACGTAGCCGGCGATCCGGAACGCGGCAATGCCGAACGGGATGGTGATTATCAGGACAAAGCAGATGATACCTGCGATCACATAGGCGATCGCCATCCAGATGCCTTCGAACACCAGCCAGATAACGTTCAGTATCGCGTCGAGCATGTCTAACGACTCCCCCGTGCGGCCACCGCTAAGCGCACCCTGCCACGACCGATGACCGGAAGCTTCACTCCGGGCGGGTGATGACTGCACGCGGAGCGCAGCGCAGTCTCGCAGTAGGCCGCCGCCAGCCGGGCAGCGGACAAACTACCTACGGGGGGAAGCACGTGAGCGTTCCGGGGTCTGGCAGGGCGGTTGATCAGGCGACTAGCCGCACGCTGGCGGCGCTCGCGATGGGCGATTCCGGTGTCCTCGGCGAGGCCGCCGATCTGCGGGAACAGCTGCGGGCCGACAGCAGCCTCGACCCGAAGTCCTTCGCGCTGGTGAAGATCGCGGCGCTGGTCGCGATGGACGCCGCACCCGCGTCCTACCTCTTCCAGGTTCAGGCGGCGCTCGATATCGGCGCGACGCCGCGGGAGATTCTCGGCGTGCTGACGGCTGTGGCGCCGCAGACCGGCATGGCCAGAGTCGTGTCGGCGGCCCCGGAGATCATGGTCGCGCTGGGACTTGAGCTGCCAACCGAGGCCGATATCTAGCACGCGCCGGACGAAAGGACTGCACGATGTATGGCAGACCAGGACTGGTACGCCGCAGGCCGCTGCTGCGCGCCGCGGCCGTCGGCGGCACCTTCGCGGCGGGCCGAGCGATGGGTCGCCGGGCCGCGGAGCAGGCGAACGCCGAGGCCTATCAGGATCAGCGCATCGCCGACCTCGAAGGTCAGCAGAACCAGCCAGTGCGGACCGGCGACGCAGATCAGCAGAACCAGCCACCGATGCAGGCAGCTCCACCGCAGGGCACGGGTCCGGCGTCCTCCGCGGACCAGCTCAGCAAGCTGGCCGAGCTGCACCAGCAGGGTGCACTGACGGACGAGGAGTTCGCTGCGGGCAAGGCGAAGATCCTGGGCTCGGGCTAGCCCCCGCAACCGTCACGAGATGCAGGCGTCCAGTACGTCGAGGCGCAAGCTCAGGGGGGCTCAGCCACGCTGGCGCCCGAGTCAGACAGTCGACGATGGCAACCGGGGTGGGTCACGCATGGCGCATCCGGTCGTGCAATTCGAGCTCAGCGGCCCAGACGGCCAGCAGCTTGCCGGGTTCTACGCCGACTTGTTCGGCTGGCGGGCATGGCCCGTGCCCGGCATCGGCTACACGCTGCTCGACACCGGCGGTGGCATCAACGGAGGGATCGCGACCGCCAGCGACAGGTCGCCCACGGCGACCTTCTACGTCGAGACCGACGATCTCCAGGCGGCGCTCGACAAGGTCAACCTGATCGGCGGCAAGACGGTACGGCCCATCACCGATCTGCCCGGCCTGGCGACCTGCGCCCTGTTCGAGGACGTCGACGGCCTCCTCATCGGCCTGGTGCTCGGGGCTGGCGAGACCGGAGTACCGACGGCAGCGCAGGCCGAGGTCGCCGCGCCCGACCAGCCAGGCGGCCCCGCGGTCGACTGGTTCGAGGTGCTCGGCACGGACGCCGCGCGCAGTCAGCGCTTCTACGCAGAGGTGTTCGGCTGGCAGCTGAGCACCGCCCCGGCCGGCGACTACGGCTTGGTCGACACCGGCACGAGCCGCGGCATCGGCGGCCGCATCGGCGCCGGCCGGCCAGGACCGCGGGTCAGGGTCTACGCCAGCGTCGCGGACGTGACAGCGACCCTGAATGCCGCCGCGCAGCTCGGCGGGTCACGCCTGCAACGCGGTGTCGCCGTGGCCGACCACATGGAGTCGGGCGCGCTACGCGATCCGGCCGGCAACGTGCTCGGCGTCTACCGGCGCCTGTCGCGCTGACTCCACGGCCCGAGCGCTACCTCCAGGTCAGCTCGCGACTGACGGGTCGCGCAGCCCGCGACGGCGGCGCAGCGCCGAGTCAGGCCTGCTGAAGATCATGTCGGCCACGATGCCGGTGATCAAAATCACGATGATACCGAGGTCACGCCCGCGAAGTCCTGGACGCTCTCGTCGGTGTTGAGCAGCACTCCGAGGCCGGGCGGTCCCACGGATACCTGGTCGCGTTGCTGGTCGGGTCTGTTGTCGGGCTGGCCGTGGCCCGGATCCCGCCGCCGCGAGCCGCGATCGGATCGATCATTACCGGGCTGCAGACGATGCCGTCCATCGCGTGGTACGCGCTCGCCGTGATCTTGTTCACCCAGGGCGAGGCCGCGACTGAGCCGGTCGGGGCTAGTCGCCCTCGTCCCCCGCGTCTTCGGGATCGACGCCCTGCACGGACGGGAACCGCTGCAGGCAGGTCTGCAGCTCGGCGACGTCGGCAGGCGTGGCGTTGGTGGTGTTGTACGCGACGCCATACATCAGCGAAGAAACCGTGCGCTTGACGGGCAGGGCCAGCGGCGGAGCGTTCTGGATGTGCGAGCACGCCGCCCGGACGTGCAGCGCGGTTGCCACCGAGGTGCCCTGGCTGAAGTCGACCACCATCCACTGCCGGTCGAGGGCGGCATCCATCTTGGCGCAGCCGGTGAGAACGAGCAGCCCGGCGGTGGACGCGGCGGCGAGTGCGACCAGTTGCCTACGCCTAGTGATCAGACCGCTACCTTGCGCTGCGACCGCGCCGGTCGCTGCGGGCTGCCGTCGTGATGCGTGCACGCCGACACTGTACGGCCGCCAGCCACTCAGCATGTCTCCGGCCGCTAGGCAAGTCGATCCGTGCCACTCTTGGTCGGAGTGGTGCGCGAGCTATATGAAGATCAGGAGGTGTGATGGCGGGACTGATCGAGGACTACGCGCTGATCGGGGACATGCAGACGGCCGCGCTAGTCGGCCGCGACGGCTCCGTGGACTGGCTGTGCCTGCCTAGGTTCGACTCCGACGCCTGCTTCGCCGCTCTGCTCGGCGACGAGCGCAACGGCCACTGGCGGGTCTGCCCGACGACCGCCGAGGGACCAGTGTCTCGGCGCGGCGAGGTCAGCCGGCACTACCTGGGCGACTCGCTGATCCTGGTCACCACCTGGCGCACCTTCAGCGGTGTCGTCAAGGTCACCGACTTCATGCCCCCGCGTAACCACGCGGACCCCGTGCTGGTGCGAGTCGTCGAGGGGGTCGAGGGCAACGTCGAGATGGAATCGGTACTTCGGGTCCGGTTCGGCTACGGCAAGGTCGTGCCCTGGGTCCGGCGCACCGGTAGCGACATCAGGGCCATCGCCGGGCCCGACTC
>JASHSZ010000403.1 GCA_030040815.1 Streptosporangiaceae bacterium | reverse complement strand
CGATGGCAGGGTGGCCGTCTGCTTCTTCGGTGACGGCGCAGCCAATCAGGGCGTGCTGATGGAGACGCTCAACGTGTCCACGCTGTGGCAGCTGCCGGTGATCTTCGTCTGCGAGAACAACCTGTTCTCCGAGTTCACGCCGTCGCGCGAGGTGACAGCCGGCCGGATCGCCGACCGGGCACGCGCGTTCGCGATGCCGACGTGCGAGGTCGACGGCAACGACGTGGTAGCGGTCTGGGAGGCGGCTCGCGAGGCCGTCAACCGGGGAAGGGCGGGCGGCGGACCGTCCTTCGTCGAGGCCCGCACGTATCGCATCCAGGGTCACTTCGAGGCCGAGCGCTTCATCCTGGCGGGGAACCGGTACCGCGAGGACGCCGAGATCGCCGAGTGGCGGGCCAGGGACCCGATCGAGCGGCTGCGGGCGCGACTCATCTCGTCGGGCGCGGCCGGTCCGGATGCCCTCGGCGCGCTCGACGCGCGTGTCCTGCAGCAGGTCGACGGCGCCGCGGCGTACGCGGAGGCAGGCCACCCCGCCGATCCCGACCTCGCCACGACGCTGATGTTCGCCGGAGCGGAGGAGTAGCGAGATGGCGCGCAGGAGACTGATCGAGGCGGTCAACGACGCCCTGGTCGAGGAGATGGAGCGCGACCCCAAGGTCGTGATCTACGGCGAGGACGTCGAGCTGTCGATCGTCGGTGACATGCGGGGGCTGCACGAGCGGTTCGGCCACGATCGCATCCGCAACACCCCGATCTGCGAGGCCACGCTCACCGGCATGGCCGTGGGGCTGGCGGCTGCGGGCTACCGTCCGGTACTGCACATGATGTTCTCCAACTTCATCTACACCGGAATGGATGCCATCGCGAACCAGATGGCCAAGCTCCGCCTCATGACCGGCGGGCAGCTGGAGCTGCCGATCACGATCATTGCGGGATATGGCGGCGGGGCCGCCAACGCGGCGCAGCACTCCGACTCGGCCTATCCGGTGCTGATGAACCTCGGCGGCATCAACGTCCTGACGCCGACGACGGCGGCGGACGCCAAGGGCCTGCTCAAGACGGCCATCAGGGGACGGAACCCGAGCTTCTTCCTCGAGCCGTCCGGCCGCGGCGGCGATCAGGGCGAGGTGCCAGACGGCGAGCATCTGGTACCGCTCGGCAGCGCGTCGGTACGGCGCGCTGGCGACGACGTGACCCTGATCGCGATCGGCCGCATGGTCAAGCCGGCTCTCGCCGTCGCCGACGCGCTCGCCGGGCAGGGGATCGGGGTCGAGGTCATCGACCCGCGCACACTCGTGCCGTTCGACGCGACAACCGTGCTGCGGTCGGTGGCCAGGACAGGCCGCCTCGTCGTCGTGGACGAGGCGCGCGAGTGCTGCAGCGCCGCGAGTCAGATCGCGGCGCTCGTCGCGGAGCGGGGCTTCGGCTCGCTCCGAGCGCCGATCCAGCGCGTCACGACCCCGAACGTGGCGATGCCGTATGCGCCCAACGCCGAGGCGCGCGTCATCCCGGGCGAGGCCAGGATCAGCGCCGCCGTGCTCGCGCTCGTTCGCGGGGCGTCGGCGGCCGGTCCCGCCGCGACCACGGCCGCGCAGGCAGTTCAGGCATGACGGTGCGAGTGCGGGTGCGGCTGCCGAAGATCGGGATGACGATGGAAGAGGCCACCGTCGTCCGGTTCTGCAAGCAGCCCGGCGAGCCGTTCCGGACTGGTGATCCGCTATATGAGATCGAGACCGAGAAGGTCAGCCAGGAGGTGACGGCGACGGCCGACGGGATGATGCTCGAGCACTGCGTCACCGAGGGCGACAATGTGGCCGTAGGCGCGCACGTCTGCGTCGTGGAGGTGGCGGCAGGATGACCGAAGCAGCGCGGCAGAAGGACGGGTCGCGCGCCGGACGCGTCACCGGCGTCGGGCACACCGGCATTACCGTGTCCGACCTCGACCGGGCGATCGGCTACTTCCGCGACGCGCTCGGGCTTCCGGTCAGCGATCCGGTGGTCCACCGCGGCGAGCTGATCGAGCAGGTGACGGGCGTGCCCGGCTGCGTCATCGACATCTGCCACGTCAGCGCGCCCGGCCACACCATCGAGCTGCTCTGTTACGCCAGCCCGCCGGATAAGACCAGCTCCGGGCTCCGACCCTGCGACAACGGGCACCTGCACCTGTGCTTCGACGTCGAGGACATCGCTGCAGTGGTCGCCGCCGGCCGCGCGTACGGCTTCGAGCCCGTCAATCCGGTCCAGGTGACTCGCGAGGGCCCGCGCCAGGGGACCAAGATGATCTACACCAAGGGCCCGGACAACCTGACCGTCGAGCTGTGGGAGCACCCGCGGTAGCGTCGTTCTCGTGGGCGCGCCGGGCATCTCGTTCCAGCTGCTCGACGGCAACCAGGCGGGTGCTCGCGCGACGGAACTGGCGGCGCTGCACGCCGAGGTGTACGCCGACCCGCCGTACCTGCGCGACGATGACGCAGCGGTGTTCGCTGGCCGGTTCCGGGTGCAGCGCCGCCAGCCAGGGTTCGCGCTCGCCGTCGCCGGGCACGGCGGTTATCCGGTTGGCTACGCCGCAGGGATGCCGCTCCGGCCGTCGACCTCGTGGTGGCGAGACCTGACGACGCCGCTGCCCGACGAGGTGACAGCCGAGCACCCCGGCCGTACCTTCGCGCTCGTCGACCTGCTGGTGCGCGCGTCGTGGCGGCGGCAGGGCATCGGCCGCAGGCTGCACGACCTGCTGCTGGCGGGTCGCTCGGAGGAGCGGGCGACCGCTGTCGTGCTGCCCGCAGCCGACGCGGCGCAGCGGGCCTTCCAGGACTGGGGCTGGCGCAAGGTCGCGCGCACCCGCGACCCCGCCGCGGGCTCGCCGGTGGCGGACGTGCTGCTTAGGTCGCTCGGCGAGGCGCGGGGCAGGTAACCCCAGCCGTTGGGTCGTCCAACGGGGCCGACGCCGGAACGCTCAGCGGAGGCGACGCCGTTACGTCATCGCTCGGCTGGATAAGCGTCACGGTCAGCTATCGGAACTCCCCCTGTTCTGTATACGCGGGGTTGGGCGTGTTTAGCCCGGGGAGGAAGCAGGTCCTGGGCGGGCATCCCGTCCTACCCGTGGTCTTCTCGTCAGGGGTCGAGACACGAGGGCCAGCACAACGGAGATCTGGCTGAGTTCGCAGGCCGAGGAGCCGACGTGTCTGTTGCCACCGCCGCCGCCACCCTGCCGCCCGTGTCACCTTTTGTGCCGCTCGCCGTGGGCTTCTTCGGGCTGGGTACCGGCTACCTGATCTACGGCCCGCAGGAACTGCTCGGCTGGCCGCGGCGGGACGAGCGGGTAGACCGCGCAACCGGCGTCTGGGGCGTGTGGATGCCAGGCTTCATGCAGTTTTTTACAGGTCTATTCCTGTTCCTCGGGCTTGCGTTGTTCCAGACGTTTCGGGCGCCGCTGTTTTACATGGCAGCGGTCGCGTTTACCGCATACGGTGTGCACTGGTTCGCGCTGGGCTGGAACAGGATGTGGCGGGCTGACCCCAGACCCAACGTCGGCATGTCGATCGCGTTCCTGCTGATCTCCATTCTCGGCATCGTCGTCTTCTTCTCCGGTGGCGATCACCCTGTCGGCGGCCTGTTCATCGGTCTGACCGGGGTCTACCTGGGCGAGTTCCTCGCCAATCTCGGGCCCGGCATGAAGATCAGCCGACCGGGTGAGCGCCTGCTCGGGTTCTTCCACGTCGGCACGGGCCTGTGGCTGATGTACCTGACGTGGGCGACGGTCCTGAACATAGCGCGCGGTTACACGCTGCCGCTCTGACGCCGGCGTACGATCACCACCCCGTCGGCCAGTCCGATGTCGGGATGACGATGCGGTGCCGATGCTCGGTCTAGGGTGAGAATCAGGGTAGGGAAAATCCCTCCTTAGCTGTCGTGCTGGTCTGGCGACACCGCCATGCAGGCGACAGGAGGTGGCGTCGTGGCGGCCGATCACGGCGGCGCGGCGGGCGGCTGGCAGGTGCGGGCGGGCCCGCGTCCCGCGGTCGAGCCGGGATCGGTCACAGCCGACGGACCCGAGCCGCCCCAGGCCTGATGACACCGGCCCGGCTAGTGCCGCGGGGTCAGAACTTCTCGATGGCCGGGATGACTCGGTCGCCCATGAGTTCAAGCGGACGCAGCGAGCCGACGTCGGTGACCGAGCCGTGCGCGACCTGGACGCCGAGCTCGGAGAGCGCGTGCAGATGCTCGATGGTCTGCGCCACGTGCTCGCCGTTCCTGCCAAGGTCGAACCGCGTCTGTACGGTCTTCTCGATCTCGGCGTAGTCCCGTCCCTCAGCCGCGCAGTGCTCACGCAGCACGACCAGCTTGTAGGCGAGCTCGTCCGAGTCGCGGATGTTGCACGCGTCGGCGTACCTCGCCACCAGGCGCAGCGTCTTGCGCTCGCCGGAGCCGCCGACGAGGATGCGCGGCCGCGGCCGGGTCAGCGGCTGCGGGGAGTTCAGTGTCCGCTCCAGGTGGTAGTACTTGCCGTCGAACGGACCATCGTCGTCACTCCACATCTGCAGGCAGATGCGCAGCGCCTCCTCGAGCCGCTCGAACCGCTCCGCGAGCGGCGGGAAGAACAGGCCGAGGCCGCGAGCCTCGGCCTCGTTCCAGGCCGCGCCGATGCCGAGCATTGCCCGGCCGCCGGACAGGACGTCGAGCGTGCTCACTGCCTTGGCCACCAGTCCGGGGTCGCGGTAGACCACGGCTGTCACAACGGTCAGCAGCCTGACCCGGTCAGTGCTGGCGGCGAGCCAGCCCAGCGTCGTGTACGCCTCGAGCATCTCGTGCTCGGGCGGGCCGATGTGACCGATCTGCCACACGTGATCCATCACGCTGATCCGGTCTACGCCCGCCTGCTCGGCCTGCTGCGCCACGTCGCGCAGACGCAGCCGCAGCGCGGCCGGGCCGCCCTCCCACGTGAAGTCCGGGATGTGCAGACCCACCTTCATGCGCGCAGCTCCTCACCGCTCGGCCGCTCCTCCGAGGCTCACGATAACGCCGGGACGGGGCCTCGGCCTCGGCGTGTGTCGGCTCGGTTCTTCGCATTCGAGTCGTGCACCACCCGCGAGCATGAGCGCACCGAGTCGGAACCAGCGGCGCCAGCTCGGGGAAGGCGGCTAGCTACTGGGAGCATGGGCAGGTGCAGTTAGCCGCGTAGCACGGACGCTGTCTGCGGCCTGGGCACCGGAAGCACGCCAGGCAGCGGGTCGGCAAGAGATCGACATACCGGAGCTGCCAGCGGAACCGCAAGACTCTCCAGGCGCGCACGTAGTCGTTCGCCGGCAAGCTCGTCAGTGGGTCAGACCGCCACGTCCGAGTGGTCATGCGACGAGCCTCGGGTCTCCCGCGACGGGAGAGTCAAGCTGGCGGAGCGGCACAATGGTCGCATGGTGCGCAGGCGCGCGGTGCCGACCGCGCGGGCGATGATGGCCGACATCGAAGCGATCCTCGGCTTCGGCATCCGCCGGCCCGGTTCTCCCGGCGACCGCGCCGCGACGAACTGGGCGGCCCGGCGGTTCACCGAGCTCGGGCTCCAGGACGTGACGCTCGAGCCGGTTGAGCTGCTCGGGTGGGAACCGGGCGAGGCGACGATCGACGTGTGGCCCGCCGGTGATCCCGGCGCATCCGATCGGTTCGCCGGCACGGCCTTGCCGTACACGAGGCCGTGCGGCGGTCTTGAGGCCGATCTGATCCCGCTCGCGACGGGCGAGCCGGCGCACGGCCAGATCGTGGTCGAGCGGCTCGAGCTGGTCACCCTGCCGCAGGCGGCATTCCGCGCGGCGGCGACCTTCGCCTTCGACCC
>JASHSZ010000402.1 GCA_030040815.1 Streptosporangiaceae bacterium | reverse complement strand
CGGTTTGGGCTGACTCGTCGCTTAGGTACGGCGGCTGCAGTCACCCTTTCGCCAGGCGAAATTTGTCAGCCGTGCCATTGCGCTCGCGATCACGCGTATGCCAACGTCGGCATGACACCAGCCAGCGGGTAACCGGCAGCCGGCCTGCGGCGCCGGCTGAACTGTGGACAGACCCTGAGTTGTGACGCTGTAGGCGGGCGGCTGCGCCGTGGCCGCAGAAAGGTAAGGCCTGATGAGCATCCTGGACACCCGGGTAGTGCGGACAGAGGATCCGCTGCTGCTGACCGTGGGTGGCACGTACGTGGACGACCTGCGCGTTCCCGAGCTGGCCGGGGCGGCCAGGGTCACGTTCGTGCGCAGCCCCATCGCCCACGCGCTGATCACGGGGATCGACGTCGCGGCGGCGCGGGAGGCACCAGGGGTCGTAGCGGTGCTGACCGCGGCCGACATCAACGACCTGCCGCCGCCCCCGCCGGCGCCCGAGGGCGAGCCGCCGCCCGGCAGCGAGGCTGCTCCGCTGCCGATGGGCGGGCCGTGGGCCGAACCGTTGCTGGCCGTCGACCGGGTGCGCTTCGTCGGCGAGCCGATCGCGATGGTCCTCACCGACGACAGCTACCAGGGCGAGGACGCGGCCGAACTGGTGAGCGTCGATTATGAGCCGCTGCCCGCGGTCATCGACCTGGATGCCGCGGTGCGCGGCGAGACGCTGCTGTTCCCGGCGGCCGGCACGAACGTCGCGGTGACCGCCGGCGCGCCAGCCGACGGCACCGGGTTCGATGGCTGTGATGTCGTGGTCGAGCGCACCATCGTCAACCAGCGCCTGGCGCCGGTCTCGATGGAGGGCCGGGCGGCGGCCGCGAGCTGGGCCGACGGCAAGCTCACGGTGTGGGTGAGCACCCAGAACGCGCAGATCACCCGGTTCATCCTGGCCGGCGCGTTTGGGCTCGACCCCGGCGCTATCCGGGTCGTCGCGCCGGACGTGGGCGGCGCGTTTGGCGCCAAGATCGGGGCCGACCGGGACGCGATCCTGGTCGCCTGGGCGGCCAGGCACACCGGGCGGGCGGTGCGCTGGGTGGAAACCCGCAGCGAGAACCTCGTGGGGATGACGCACGGCCGGGCGCAGCGCCAGCACATCACGATCGGCGGGACGCGAGACGGCCGGATCCTGGCCTACCGGAACGAGGTGATCCAGGACACCGGGGCCTACCCGCGGATGAGCGGATTCCTGCCGTTCCTCACCGGACTGATGGCCTCGGGACCATACGACATCGGTCACGTGGAGACCGCGAACCGGGTCGTGGTGACGAACACGACGCCCATCTCCGCTTACCGCGGGGCCGGCCGGCCGGAGGCGACTGCGGCGATCGAGCGCGCGGTCGACCTGTTCGCCACCGAGATCGGCATGGATCCGGCGCGGGTGCGCCGGATCAACATGGTCCCGCCGGACAAGTTCCCGTACAGCTCGGGCGGCGGCGCGGTGTACGACACCGGCGAATACGTCAAGGCCCTTGATCAGGTGGTGGCTGCAGCAGGTTACGAGGAACTGCGGGCCGAGCAGGCCAGGCGGCGCGAGCGCGGCGACACGCTTCAGCTCGGCCTCGGCCTGGCCAGCTACGTGGAGATCACCGCGGCCGACGCCGCAGGCGGCGAGACGGCCAGGGTCGTTGTGCACGACGATGGCACCGTCACGGTCTACACCGGCAGCTCCGCGCACGGCCAGGGCCACCACACCGCGTGGGCGATGCTGGTTGAGAGCGAGCTCGGCATCCCGCTGGACAAGGTCACGGTGCTACACGGGGATACCGATCTGGTCCCGTTCGGCACCGGCACCTATGCATCCCGCTCGCTCCAGCTCGGCGGCACCGCGGTTCACCTGGCAGCCGTCGACGTCAAGGAACAGGCCCGCGCCGTTGCGGCTGACCTGCTTGAGGCCAGCGCTCCGGACCTGGAGCTAGACATCGAGCGCGGCGTCTGGCAGGTCCGCGGCGACCCGGCGTCCAGCCGCAGCTGGGCCGAGGTGGCGGCGCACGCAGGGCCCGGCGGTCTAGCCGCGGACGCCAACTACACCGAGGGCCAGCCGACGTTCCCGTTCGGCACCCACCTAGCGGTCGTCGAGGTGGACACCGAGACCGGCAAGGTCCGGCTGATCCGGCACGTGACCGTGGACGACGCCGGGACTGTGCTGAACCCGCTGCTCGCCGAGGGGCAGCGGCACGGCGGCATCGCGCAGGGCGCGGCGCAGGCGCTGCTCGAGGAGATGGTGTATGACGCCGACGGCAACCCCGTCACCGGGACGCTGGTGGACTACGCCATCGTCACGGCCGCCGAGCTGCCCAGCTTCGAGCTGCTGTCGAGCGAGACGCCAGCCACTGCCAACCCGCTGGGCGCCAAGGGCATCGGCGAGGCCGGCACCATCGGCGCGACGCCCGCCGTACAGAACGCCGTCGTCGACGCCGTGAGCCATCTCGGCATCCGACACCTCGACATGCCTGCCACACCGGCAAGAGTCTGGGCCGCCATCAGCGAGGCAACTGCAAGCACAGCAACCCAGGAGGGCCAGTGAAGGTCACTGTCATGGTCAACGGCAGCCAGATCGAGGCAGAGGTGCCGGATCGCACGCTGCTCGTGCACTTCCTGCGCGACGTGGCCGGCCTGACCGCTACCAACGTAGGCTGCGACACCAGTTCGTGCGGCGCCTGCACTGTCCTGCTCGACGGCCGCTCGGTGAAGTCCTGCACCCTACTGGCGGCGCAGGCCGACGGACGCTCCGTCGTGACGCTCGAGGGCCTGGCCAACGGGAGTGGCGAACTCCACGCGGTGCAGCGCGCGTTCCGCGCCGAGCACGGCCTGCAGTGCGGCTTCTGCACGCCAGGCATGGTGATGGCCGCCGTTTCGCTGCTGGAGGAGAACCCGGACCCCAGCGAGGCGGACGTGCGGACCGGGCTGGAAGGCAACCTGTGCCGGTGCACTGGCTATCACAACATCGTCCGCGCCGTCCTGGCAGCGGCTGGCGAAAGGCGGGCTCGTTGATCCCGGCACCGTTTACCTACAAGCGAGCCTCGTCGGTGGACGAGGCGATCGATCTGGTGGCAGGCGACGCCGAGGACGCCAAGTTCCTGGCCGGCGGGCATTCGCTGCTGCCGCTCATGAAGCTACGCCTGGCGGTGCCGCAGACGCTGGTTGACATCGGCCGGCTCGCCGAGCTCAGCTATATCAGGGACGAGGGCGACCACATCGCCGTCGGCGCGGCGACGACCCACGGTGAGCTGGCTGCTTCTGGCCTGCTCGGCCGGGACCTGCCACTGCTGGCTCACGCGGCTGGCCAGGTCGGAGATCCGCAGGTCCGGCACTGCGGCACGATCGGCGGATCGCTGGCGCACGCCGATCCGGCCGCCGACCTGCCGGCCGTCGCGTTGGCGCTCGACGCCACGCTCGTGGCCCGCGGGCCAGCGGGCAGCAGGGAGATCCCGGCGGCGGACTTCTTCCGCGGCCTGTTCGAGACGGCCCTAGAGCCCGGCGAGCTGCTGACCGAGATCCGGATCAGCAAGCCCGGCGAGCCGGGCTGGGCGTTCCAGAAGTTCAGTAAGCGCGCCATCGACTGGGCGATTGTCGGCGTGGCGGTACAGGGCGGCCGGGTGGCGCTGGTGAACATGGACCAGACGCCAGTACGAGCGGCCGCCGTCGAGTCCGCGCTCGCCGCAGGTTCCTCGCCGGCTGAGGCGGCCGCGTACGCCGCCGAGGGCACCAGCCCGTCAGACGACCTGAACGCCCCCCGCTCCTACCGCGAACACCTCGCGCGGGTGCTCGTACGGCGGGCTCTGGAGGATGCCCTGGCGCACGCCTGACCTGGCCGCAGCGATAGCAACGGCGCCCCTGCTGCCCACTGGGCCAGCAGGGCGCCGGCGCTATGCCGGGTTACCGTTCAGTGCTCGTGGATCATGACGCCGCGGACGTTCTTGCCATCCAGCAGGTCCTGGTAACCCTGGTTGACGTCCTCCAGCCGGTAGGTGCTGGTCACCAGCTCGTCCAGCTTGAGCCGGCCGGCCCGATAGAGCTCGATCATGCGCGGGATCTCATCGAACGGGTTGCCGCCACCGAACAGCGCACCCTTGATCTCCTTCTCGAACAGCGTCAGGAAGAAGCTGGGCAGTTTGATGTTGATCTTGTCGGGGCCTGCGAGGCCGGTCACGACGACGCTGCCGTGCTTGCGGACGGCATTGAACGCGGCCCCGATGACGTCCTCGGTCACGACGCCGACGGTGACCAGCGCGTGGTCGGCACCGACACCCCGGCTGAGCTCGGTGATCAGGTCTTGTGCCTCGGCGGCGTCGGCCGCGGTATGCGTGGCGCCGAGCCGCTCCGCCATCTCGCGCTTGTTCGGCAGCGGGTCGACGGCGATCACGTGCTGGGCGCCGGCAAAGGACGCGCCCTGCACGGCGTTGATGCCGACGCCGCCGATCCCGTAGATCACGACGGTGTCCCCTGGCCGGACGCCACCGGAGTTCACCGCGGTGCCCCAGCCGGTCGGCACGCCGCAGCCGACGAGGGCCGCCACTTCCAGCGGCACGTCATCATCGATCTTGATGCAGGAGTGCACGGACACGGTCGCGTACTGCGAGAAGGTGCCGACAAGGCACATCTGGCCGAAGTCCTCGCCGTCGGCATGCAGCCGGAACGAGCCGTCGGGCAGGCAGTTGTCGACCAGCAGGGCGCCGAGGTCGCACAGGTTGGACTGACCACGCGAGCAGAACCGGCAGCGGCCGCAGACGGGCAGGAACGAGCAGACCACGTGGTCGCCCGGCTTGAGCCCGGCCACGCCGTCGCCGACCTGTTCGACGATCCCCGCACCCTCGTGGCCGCCAACGATCGGATACCGGACCGGAATATCACCGGTCCGCACGTGGTCGTCGGAGTGGCACAGCCCGGATGCGACGTACCGGATGAGGACCTCACCGGCCTTCGGCGGATCGAGTTCGAGCTCGACGATTTCCCAGTCGTTGCCGACGCCTCGCAGTATCGCTGCCTTTGTCTTCACGTCGCTCTCCCGGCGGTCCGGCTCACGCTGACGGCCTTTCTCGACGGCCACTGTGAGCGGCTTTGCGACGGTTGTCAATGTGAACGCGGCCAAGAACGCTCAACCACCGCTGTGCACGCCACCATGCGGTCCGCCGTTGTCCAGCACGAGCGCGGCTGACCGGCCGTCCCAGGAAATCCGCGACTCTGCCGCTGACCAGGTAATGTCTGCGCATCAGCGCCTATGACTGCGACCTGAGAGCGGTGTGCCAGTATCGTCAGGTAGTCCTGGGGTGCGGTTCCGCAGGCCTGCGGGACCGGCCGGGCCGCGGTAAAGACTCTACAAATCGCCCGACACGGATGGTTGGCGTAGTATACCCAGGATTGTGACCAGGGGGAACTCGATGTGGGATCGGGAGCAAGACCCGGTGAATTCTGTCAAGTACTCCGTCGTCATCCCCGTCTATAACGAGCAGGAGTCGCTCCCCCAGCTCATCGACCGGCTTCGTGCGGTCATAGACAATCTGGACGGCCCTGCTGAGGTAGTACTGGTCGACGACGGCAGCCGGGACGCGAGTTATCGGATTATGGCCGACGCCAACAGGCAAGACCCGCGATTCAAGATCATTCAGCTGTCCCGGAACTTCGGCCATCAGATCGCCATCACCGCGGGCATGGACGTGGCCTCCGGTCAGGCAGTCGTGATCATGGACGCCGACTTGCAGGATCCGCCAGAGCTCATTCCTGAGCTGATCGCACGCTGGCAGGAGGGCTACGAGGTCGTCTACGCCATCCGGGAGCAGCGCGAGGGCGAGACCATCTTCAAGCGCAAGAGCGCCAGTATCTTCTATGGCCTGCAACGTCGACTGGCCGAGATAGACCAGCCCGTGGAAGTCGGGGATTTCCGGCTTGTTGACCGGCGGGCGCTTGACGCTTTCCTGCAGATGCGCGAGCGGAACAGGTACGTCCGCGGAATGTTCTCGTGGATCGGATTCCGGCAGACGGCCGTGCCATATACCCGGGCGTCCCGCGAGGCCGGGCAAAGCAAGTACCCGCTGCGAAAGATGGTGCGGCTCGGGTTCGACGGCGTCATCGGATTCTCCACCGCGCCATTGCGATTCGCGCTGACCATCGGCCTGCTCATCGCCGGGGGTAGCGTTCTCTACGGCATTACACTGATCGCGATGAAGCTGGCGGGGGCCGGCTCTTATGTGCCTGGCTATGCTTCCTTGCTGGTGACGATCACCTTCCTTAGCGGGGTCCAGCTGATTGTGATGGGCATGGTTGGCCAGTACGTGGCCCGGATTTACGATGAGGCCCGGGCGCGACCGCTCTACCTGGTGCGGGAGGCCCGCGGGCTCGCGCGCGGCCAGACGGCCGACGACGGGCCGTGGCCCGTCGCCAGCCAGGATTCGCTCGTTCACGATCACAGTCAGCGCGTCCCGCCCCTGCCGCCGTCATGAAGGCACCGCTGAGTCGCCCTCGCGAGGGCCAGGCCGCCGTGCCGGGCTCGGCGGTCGCCGACCACGCCGGGGCAGGTGACGCGCCACCGCCCGCGCGGCTGCCCTGGTACCTGCGGCCCATCACTCAGGGCCTCGTCGCGCTCCTGATCTATACCGCTGTCTGGCTCACCACCATCGGCAACCACATGCCGCATGACGTCGGTGCCGCGCACCTCGACCAGTACAGCATGGACCCGAACTTCTACACGTGGTGCCTGAGTTGGTGGCCCTACGCCGTCGGTCACGGGCTGAACCCGTTCTTTTCCCACTTCATCTGGGCACCGCGCGGCCACTCCCTGGCCTGGGTGACGGCGATTCCGCCGATCGCGCTGCTGGCCGCGCCGCTGACCCTCGCGGCGGGCCCGATTGTGGCATTCAACCTGCTCACCGCCTTTGCGCTGCCGCTGTCCGGGTGGGCGGCGTTTGTCTTGTGCCGTCGGCTGACCGGTAAGTTCTGGCCCGCTCTCGTCGGCGGTGCCGTTTTCGGCTTCTCCGCCTATGAGATCAACCACGTCTCGGCCGGACAGCTCAACCTGACCTATAGCCTGCTGCTTCCGCTGCTCGCTTATGAGGTCGTGTTGTGGCGGCAGAACGCGATCAGCACGCGGGTGTTTGTGGGCATGGCCGGAATCACGATGGCGGTCCAGTTCTATCTGTTCCTGGAGACATTCGCCGACCTGACGGCCGTCCTTGCCGCCGCGGTGGTGGTCGGCATACTCGTGGCCGGGCCAGCGCACCGGGCTGAGGTCGTGCGCCTGGCTAAGTGCCTGGGCTCTGCCTATGGCGTGGCCTTCGTGCTCGCATTGCCCTACCTCGCCTACGCCCTGACCATCCCCGCACCTCAGCTGCAGGCCGACACCGATCTCGACCTGCTCAGCCTCGTCGTGCCGAGACCAGAAGCGACCTGCAGCTTGCGGGCGGCCATATCAGTCAGTCAGTGCCAGCAGAGCACGTCCTTTCTGCACCACCTGGCACTCGGGCCCATCCAGACGTCTTACGCGGGCTACGTAGGCATCCCGCTGCTCGTCGTGGCGGTGGTACTCGCGGTGACCGGCTGGTCCAGGCGGCTTGTCCGGTTCCTGGCGTGCATGCTGGCCCTCATCGTCCTGGCGTCGCTGGGGCCGACGCTCTACTACGAGGGCGGCTACGTCGCTACTTTTCCGTGGGCCTTCCTCTGGCACCTGCCGATCGTGCGGAATGCCTATCCGTCCCGGATGATGCTGTTCGCCTTCCTGACGCTTGCCGTGATGACAGCTATCTGGCTGGCCGGCACCGCCAGCAAGTACTGGCGGGTGGCGCTTGCGCTCCTGGTTTGCTATGCGCTCTACCAGGACGCGCCCATTGTCAACGTCGCGCCGCGCAGCACCGTGCCGGCCTTTATCGCCACCGGCAGCTACCGGCACGAACTGTCGCGCGGCGAAACCGTCGTGGTCGTGTCCAACATCGGCAACGCCGGCATGCTCTGGCAGGCCGACACCGACTTTTACCTGCGGCTCGCAGGCGGCTATATCAACCAGTCCATCACCCGCCGCACCGACCTGCCCCAGCAGGTACAGCGGCTCGCCCATGCGTCGCCCGCCTACGTGCGGAGCTTCGAGTCCTACGTGCGGACGGACAGGATCGGCGCGATCTTGCTGGATACGAATCATCATCCGAAGTGGGTCGGCATCTTCCGGCGGATGGGCCTCCAGGGCCACAGCAGCGGCAGCGTCGTGGTCTATCCGGTCAATGGCTGCCGAACTTGTCACCCGCTCGCCTGGTCCCAGATCGCCCACGGCGGCAGCCACACGAACCAGCACTCGGCCGGGCAGTCAACTTAGAAAAAATGACGCGACGTCGGTGGGTCCGGTCACTCCGTCGGCTGGCCCGGCCGTATGTGACGTAGAGCCCCCGTCGTGCTCGTGGCGATTCGTAACTGTTACTGTTGAATCCACCCGGTCGGCGACTCAGTGGTGTCCAGCTCATGTCAACATCGCCGGGAGCACCGGGAATTACCGCAGCCTGTTCATCTCATCCGATGACGGCGTGGCGTTCGTCGAACCTCACGAAGATCCGTGGCGCGTGTGGTCAGACACCTTTGTGTTTGCGCAGCGAGGCTTCGTAGTCGCCGGCCTGG
>JASHSZ010000401.1 GCA_030040815.1 Streptosporangiaceae bacterium | reverse complement strand
CGCGGCGCCGCCGCCGGCTCCGCCTGTTACGAGATCGCCATGAGTGCCGCCAGGGGCTACGTTGCTCCTGGCGATGCTCTAGCCCGGCGTCAGCGGCGTCCGGCACCAGGCGCCAGCGCCGCCACCGGGGCTGACCGGGCCGGGTCGCGGCGCTGCCAGGCAGCCCAGCCGCGGCCGCACCCGTAGGACAGCGCGGCGAGAATACCGACGAAGAACCCGACTGGCCAGTTGTAGAGGTATGACGCTGCGATCGCCAGCCAGACAGTAACCACGGCTATGGCCACCGAGAGAATCATGGCGAGCAGCGGCCTGCTCGTGACCGACCGAGCGGCCGCCGGCGGACCGATCATCAGGCTGAAAATCAGCAGAGCGCCGACGACGGGAACCGTCATGGCGGTGGCGAGCGCCAGGATGACCAGGAAGATCATCTCAATCCGGTGCGTGCGGATACCCTTGGCCTCGGCGACCTCAGGAGTGATGGACGCCAGCAGCAGCGGCCGGTAGACGACCGCGACGGCGACGATGCAGGCGAGCCCGAGCACCGCGGTCGGCAGGATCTCGCTGCTGCTCACGCCCAGCACCTCACCGAACAGCAGCGAGTAGATCTCCGGCTCGTACTCGGTGGTGTGGGACAGGAACGCAGCTCCGAGGGCGAGCATCATGACGAGCGCGAGCGCTGTCACCACGTCGTGCCGCCCCCGACGGCTGAGCGAGCCAATGCCGAGGGCGCCGAGCAGCGCGAACACCGCGAGACCGACGATCGTATTGATGCCGAGCAGCGCCGCGCCGGCCGCCCCGGCAAACGCACCCTTGGGAATCGCGTGGGCCGGAAAGGCCGAGCCGCGCAGCACGACGAAGTAGCCGACCGGGCCGGCGACAACCGCGACGATCGTGGCGGTGATCCAGGCGTTCACCATGAAGCCTGCCGCGAACATGCCCCCTCCTTCCGTGCCCGGTGGCGCCTGGTCAGGCGGCGAGTTCCGTGCGCTCGGCGGCCCGGGCGGACTGCGCCGACTCTGATTCGCCGCGGTGCCCGGCGACAGCCCTGACCATCGGCAATCCTGAGGCGAGATAGCCGAGAAAGACGACAGCGACGATGAAGAAACTGACCGGCAGGCCCTCTCGGCTCGTTCCCCAGTAGTAAGAGTCGTAAGCGAGCAGGATGCCGACCCAGGTCGCGGCCACGCCGAACAGGCAGGAAAACGCGAGCGCGGTGATTATCCGCTTGGTCACGCGCAGTGCGGTGGCGGCCGGACCGATCAGCAGCGCCGTGGACAGGATGGCGCCGATGGCCAGCGACGACAGCCCGACCGAGACGGCCAGGCCCAGCATGTAGGCCAGGCCGACCAGGCGCACCGGGACCCCGCGCGCTGCGGCGATATCAGGGCTGACCGTCATAAGCAGCAGCGGGCGGCCGACGACAGCGAGCACGACGAGCGCCACGGCACCGAGGGCGATGACCAATGGCACGGTGCCAGGCGGGGTCGTGAAGATGGAGCCGAACAGGATCTGCTGCACTGCCCCGGTTGTCGCGCTCGTCGTACTGGTCAGATACAGGAAGAGCGCCGACATCCCGATGGCGGCGCCCAGCACGATGCCGGTGGCCAGGTCGCGCCCGCGGAGCCGCCGGACGCCGATCATGTCCATGACGCCAGCCCCGATAATCCCGAGGCCGACGAAGCCGGTGACCGGGCTGAGGCCGAGCAGCAGCGCCCCGGACCCGCCTGCGGCGGACACGTCGCCCAGCGCGTGACCGCCGAACGACTGGCCGCGCATCACCGTGAAGACGCCGGTCACCGCGGACACTATCGCCACGAGCCCGCCGATTGTCGCGGCGATACGCACCTGCGAGCTGCTGAAGAAGCCCGGCTCGAAGATGGCGGAGTAGATCTCGTGCATGCCGGGTCAGGCCGTCCCGGCCAGCGGTGCCGGCTCGGCCGCCGGGTCGCCGGTGACGACGAGCACCCGGCCCTGCACGCGCAGCACCTCTACGTGCTGTCCGTACAGTCTGCTGAGCGTCTCGGTCGTGATGACCTCGTCGACGGGACCGCTGGCAGCGCGGCCAGCCGCTAGGTAGACGACGCGGTCCAGCACCGGCAGCAGCGGGTTCATCTCGTGCGCGGACAGCAGGACGGCGATCTGCTGCTCGCGGGCGATCCGCGCGAGCAGCCCCACGATCTCCTGGCTGCTGCGCAGGTCGAGGTTGGCCAGCGGCTCGTCGAGCAGCAGAAGGCGGGGCCGACTGATCAGCGCCTGGGCGATCAGCACGCGTTGCTGCTCGCCGCCGGACAGGTTCCCGACCCGGGCGTCCGCGAACCGGTCGGCGTCGACGGCGTGCAGCATCTCGCGGACCGCCTCGGTCCGCTGCCGGGACGGCAGTCGCAGCCCGTACCTCTCGCCGTCGGCGCCGAGAGAAACCAGGTCCCTGGCCCGCATCGGCATGTCGGGATCGAGCACCACCTTCTGCGGCACATAGCCGATCGGCTGGCGGCGCAGCGATCTGCGCTGGCCGCGCACGCGGACGCTGCCCGAGGAGCGCTGCAGTCCGAGGATCACCCGCAGGAGCGTCGTCTTCCCGGCGCCGTTCGGGCCGATCAAGCCGGTGAACTGACCGGCGCCGATGCTAAAGCTGACCTCGTCCAGGATCTGCCTGCCTGACAAGGTCACGCTGACCGCATCCACGTTCAGGATCGGGTCAGCGGAAATGATGATGTCGTCTTTCATCACAGCTTCTGGGTCGAGACCTTGCTCGTCACTGCCTTCTCAATAGCGTGCACTTCGGCGAGCATCCAGGACTGGTAGTCGTAACCGGGCGTCGGCATGGTCTCATAAACGCCGACCACGGGCACGCCGTCATGGAGTGCGGTCAGCCGGATTGACATCGTCAGCGAGTCGACGACCTGCTGGTTGTAGGCAAACAGCATGGCCTTGTGCTGGCTGAAGAAGCTGTTCTCCAGGGCGATGTCCTCGGGGCTCGGGTCCACGCCGTTCATGATGTCGGCCTGGAACACGAACGGGGTGAGGTTGTTGATGCCCATGGCGGTCAGCAGGTAGTCGGCCACCGGCTCGGTCGTCGCCGCCGTGACACCTGGGTGTGCGGCCTTGAACTGCGCGATGGCGTCGAGCCACGGCGTCAGCGACGCGTCAAACTTCTGCAGGTTGGCCAGGAAGTACGCCTTGTGCGCGGGCTGCAGATCCGACAAGGCGTCGGCCATCGCCTTAGCGGCAGCCGGCATGGTCCTCGGGTCGTACCACAGGTGCGGGTTCGGGGTGTCGTTGGGCAGGCCGAGCAGGTTCTGCACCACGATCACCTTTCGGGTCGAGCTCGGCGAGGCCAGCTCGATCTTGCTGATCCAGGTGTCGTAGCCGACGCCGTTCTGGACGACGAGCTGCGCCGAGCTCACCTCGCGAGCCACCTGGGGGCTGGCTTCGAAGGTGTGCGGGTCGGTGTTCGGATTGGACTCGATCGCCAGGACGTGCACGTACTTGCCGCCAATCTGACTCAGCACGTTGGCGTACTCGTTCTCGGCGCCGACGGCGCTGATCACGCCGCTGGAGCCCGATGCGCCGGCGCCGCTGCTACCGCAGCCTGCAATCGCCACCGCTAGTGCCCCGAC
>JASHSZ010000400.1 GCA_030040815.1 Streptosporangiaceae bacterium | reverse complement strand
GGCTCTGGGCCCGGACCTGTCGTACATATCTGCGGTCGACCCGCACGTAAGCGTCATCGACGCGAACAAGGCCGACGGGGAGGATCTCGATGCCGCCCTCGGCGTTGCCGACGTCATCCTGATTGGCTACCCGGTACCCGCGCGGATCGTTCAGAGAGCGCCGCACCTGGTCTGGGCCCACCACACCCAGGCGGGCGTGTCGAATTTGCGCAACTGCGACCTGTGGACGTCAGAGGTCACCCTCACCAGCAGCCGCGGCGTCATGGCTGCAGGCGCCATTGCCGAGTACGTCGTAGCGGCCGCGGCGTTCTTCGCCCGCGGCCTGCACGAGGGCACGCGGCAAAAGCAAGCCGGCCTGTTCACCCGCAGCGGCTACGAGATGGTCAGTTTTCGGCAGGCCACCATGGGCATCGTTGGCCTCGGCGGCATCGGCAGGGAGGTCGCGCGCCAGGCGAAAGCGTTGGGCATGCGCGTCCTTGCCACGCGGCGTTCGGTTACCGCTGCTGCCAACGACACCGAGGGCGTCGACCGCCTGCTGCCCGCGGACCAGTTGCACCAGATGGCGGCCGAGAGCGATTTTCTCGCGGTGTGCGCGCAACTGACCGCAGAGACGACAGGCATGATCGACGCAGACGTGTTTTCCGCGCTCAAGCCGGGCGCGGTGCTGATCAACGTCGCCCGCGGCGAGGAAGTCGATGAAGACGCGCTGATCGAGGCGCTGGCCGAGGGTAACCTTCGCGGCGCAGTCCTGGACGTGTACGACGGGGAACTGGCCGGCCGACGGCCACGGCCAGAACTGCTGGAACTACCGCAGGTCCTCCTGACCCCACACATCTCCGGTCGTGGCGACCCATCCAACTGGGAACCGAACCGCCGGCTCTTTGCCGACAACCTGCGCCGCTTCCTCGGTGGAGAGCCACTGCTCAACGTCGTCGACCGCCAACGGGGCTACTGAGGCCTGACTGCGCATGGCGCCCGACACCCCCGGCGGCGTGGTGGCCTAGTTGCCGTGGGCGAGGGTACAAGCCTCTTATCAGCGCAGCCGACGGTCTGCTCCCGTCGCCCAGTAGGTGCTAGCGGGTGCGCGTTCGGTCTCAGCCGGCGCAGGTCAGGCATCCAGCCCAAATGTGCTGAATCAGACTCAGGTTGGCGTGCCTTGACTTACCGGATCTCAGCGAGTGAAGGGGACGTTATGAGCACTGGAGCACCAGTCAGGAACGTAGTCCTCGTGCACGGCGGCTTCGTGGACGGATCCGGCTGGCAGGGGGTGTACAACATCCTGACCCGAGACGGCTACAACGTCAGCGTCGTGCAGAACCCCACGCTCTCTCTGGACGGCGACGTCGCCGCGACTCGCCAGATGATCGACCAGCAGCCCGGCCCGGTCGTGCTGGCCGGCCACTCCTACGGCGGCGCTGTCATCACCGAGGCAGGCGGGCACGACAAGGTGGCCGCGCTGGGGTACATCGCCGCCTTCGCGCCCGACGCCGGCGAGTCGGTGAACTCGCTCATCACCGGTTTCCCGAAAGACGCGCCGCAGCCGCCCATCCTGCCGCCGAAGGACGGATTCCTGTTCCTAGACCGCGACAAGTTCCACGCCTCGTTCGCCGGTGACCTGCCCGCGGGCCAGGCCACGTTCATGGCGGACTCGCAGGTCCCCTGGGGCGTGAACGCACTCGGCGGGACGATCAGCAACCCCGCCTGGCGGACCAGGCCGACCTGGTACCTGATCACCACCCAAGACAAGATGATCCCGCCGGCCGCGCAACGGGCCATGTGCCAGCGAGCCGGCGCTTCTCCTACCGAGGTGGCGGCCAGCCACTCTGTCTACGTGTCGCAGCCAGAAGCGGTGGCCACCCTCATCGAGCAAGCCGCGGCGGCATGACCTTAGCCGTCTCTAGCTGCCGCTGTCTGGCTAGTCCGGAAGCAGGCTGGCAGCCTCTGCTGGCCCGCTTTCGGGGCTTCTTCCATCGGCTTCTCCCTGGATAGTCGGTGTCCGGGGCCCCCTGCCCGCCCGTAGCCGAGCTAACCACCCAAGTGCCCCCTGGTAACGGACGTCATAGCAGCGAGCGAATCCGGGCGAGCCAGGACGTACGACTCGGACCTGCCTGGTCGCGGGCTGCGGCCAATGCATCAGCAAGTTTGGCCACGCGGCAAGGGGTTAGCCATCGTGCATGGACGTTGGCGCCAGAACGGGCATCGCGGTGATTGCACCGTCCCCCATCCTGACTGTCACGGTCGAACCTGACGGAGACATTCACCTGCACGCCGGCGGCCAGGGCTTCTGGGTTGCCCGGCTAGCTGCGCGCCTCGGGGCCGAGGTCACGTTGTGTGCCGCGTTCGGCGGCGAGACCGGAACCGTGCTGAGACCGCTCATTGCGGCCGAAGCGATCCGCATTTGGGAGATCACTACCGATGCCCGCAATGGGGCCTACATCCACGACAGGAGAAGCGGAGCGCGAAGCGTCGTCGCTCAAGCTCGTGGCACGAGCCTGAACCGACACACGGTGGACGACCTGTACGGCGCTGCGTTCGCGACTGGCATGCGAGCAGCCGTGACCGTCCTCACCGGGACCGATCCTGCTGGTCTGGTTCCGACAGGGTTCTACCGTCGCATTGCCAGCGATTTGGGATCAAATGGCAGGACCGTCATAGGTGACCTGACCGGCGCCGAGCTGGACGCGGGCGTCTCCGGCGGCCTCATGTTGCTCAAGGTGAGCGCCGAGTCGCTGGTGGCAGAGGGCCGCGCGACCTCGGACGAGGACAGCATCATTAGCTGGATGCGGATGGTGTCCGGCGCAGGTGCCAGGCATGTCATTGTGACTCGTGGCGCAGCACCCGCTCTGGCCCTGCTGGACGACGGGCTGGTAGCGGCCGCACCGCCCCAGACCACGCCTCACGATGAGCGCGGCGCTGGCGATTCGATGATGGCGGCGATCGCCGCCGCGCTGTCAGCTCGAGGGTCGCTGGTCGATGCTCTTCGGCACGGTGTCGCGGCCGGAGCCATGAATGTCACCCGCAGCGGCCTCGGGACGGGCCGGCCTGAGGCCATTGACCTCATCGCCGAGCACGTACAGATCACCCCGGTTGCTACGAGTGCCGATGAAGCCCGACAGCCATCGATGCCCACCACATCGTGAGGCGACGCATCCCATACCGCCACACCGCCGACGGGCCGCGATAGCGTCGGATAGCCACCGCAGTCGGCCGTGCCTAGGGAGCGACGGATGTCAGGGAGTTCAGTCACAGCAGACGGTCGAGCCCGATTGCTGCCGGACGGTACGCAGATGCCCATGCTAGGTCTGGGCGTCTGGCAGGTGCCTAACGGGCGAGCGTGCGTGAGTGCCGTTCGCTGGGCGCTTGAGCTGGGATACCGCCACGTTGATACAGCGCAGGCTTACGGGAACGAGGAAAGCGTCGGGGTGGCGCTGCGCGATAGCGGCATGCCGCGCAACGCGGTGTTTGTCACGACCAAGTTCTTCCCTAGCAACCGAGACCCGGTCGCCGCGGCCGAGCAAAGCCTGAGGCGCCTCGGCGTCGATTATCTCGACCTGTACCTCATTCACTGGCCAGGAGGCGGACCTACCTGGGCATGGCCGGGCATGGAGCGGGTGCGCGAGCTGGGCATGGCTCGTTCCATCGGGGTCTCGAACTTCGGCGCGGGCGAGCTTGAGCAGGTGATCGCGGCAGGGACAGTGCGCCCCGCGGTGAACCAGGTGGAGTTCAACGCGATGCATTACCGGCGCGGGCTGCTTGACGCGTGCTTGAAGCAGGATGTCGCTGCCGAGGCTTACAGCCCGCTGGGAACCGGCAGGCACCTGTCCAACAAGACCGTGCGACGAATCGCGGAGCGCGCGGGGCGGACGCCCGCGCAGGTACTGCTGCGGTGGTGCCTGCAGCACGGGCTCCCGGTCATCCCTAAGTCGACGCACCGCGAGCGAATCGCGGAGAACGGGCAGATCTTCGACTTCGCGTTGTCGGATGAGGACATGGCCGCGCTCGACTCGCTCGACACGACCAAGGGCACCGAGCGCGCGCTCGAGCGCAAATGGTGGTGAGCACGAGCCTGCGCGGCTCGCGGGTGACTCACCACCACCGCTCCGCTAGCGCGTCACCAAGTGATCGGGAATGCCACTAGGCCCCGCATGATGGTGCTGTCAAGCCAGGTCAGGCTGCTCTCGGGCACGGCTATCTGGATTCCTGGCAGCCCGGACAGGATCGTGCCGAGCGCCACCTGCAGTTCCATCCGGGCGAGGTTCGCTCCTATGCAGTGGTGAGGTCCGTAGCCGAAGGCAACGTGCGGATTGGGGCTGCGACTGAAGTCCAGCTCGTCGGGGCGGCTGAAGATGTTCTCGTCGCGGTTCGCCGAGCCGCGGGAACACAGCACTGGCTCGCCTGCCTGCACGACGACGTCGCCAAGCTCAACATCGGTCGTCGCTATCAGCGGGTTGATGGCGCTGCCGAACACGTTGAACCTGAGCATCTCCTCGACCGCTGTCGGCAGCAACTCCGGCTGCTGCCTGAGCTGCCGCAGCTGCGCCGGATGAGTGAGCAGCGTGTAGGTCATGTTCGTGATCTGGTGCGATGTCGACTCGTGGCCAGCGACCAGCAGTGCCACGGCGAGGATCAGCAGCTCGGATTCCGACAGGCGGTCGTCGTTGTCACGGGCCTGAACGAGCCCAGTCAGCAGATCGTCGCCGGGACGAGCGCGACGCTCCGCGAACAGGTCGGCCATGTAGCCGACCAAATGCAGGTAGGCGTCTTGCTCCTGGACCGGCGTTGTATTCGTGATCGAGACAATCGCGTCCGCCCAGCCGCGGAACATGTGCCGGTCACCCTCCGGGATACCCAGCAGCTCGCAGATGACGATGACGGGCAGCGCAAAGGAGAAGCTGCTCACTAGGTCGCCAGGCGGTCCGGCGTCGATCATGTCCGTAAGCAGGCCGGATGCTATCTCAGCCGCGCGCGGCCGCAGTTCCTCCACCCGGCGAGGGGTGAAGGCCTTTCCGACCAGCTTGCGGACCCGAGTGTGCTCCGGCGGATCCATGCTCACCACGCTCTCCGCGACCTGAGTTATGTCGGCTGCGGTCGCGCGGGGGTTATCCCTGCCAACCGCGGCGGCGCGGCTGAACCGAGCATCGCTCAGAACGGCCTTCGTCAGCAGATAATCGGTCACCAGCCAGGCAGGCGGCCCGTAGGGCAGCTGCACCCGGCACACCGGCTCGCTCCGGCGCAGTTCCGCATACTGCGGGTCTGGCTCTAGCCGGATACGGCTGAACGGGTAGGTTCGGGGTACGTTGCCCACTACGTCGGTATCGGTATCGTGCGCCATGCCGGTCCCCACCGAGAAATCGCCTGCCATCGAATGCTAACTGACTCGCCGCGCGGATTGGCGGCCGTGAACGACCGGGACAGCGGCAGGCATCGCCCTCTTCGGCCAGGCTGTGTCCGGCCTGGATCGCGTCAGCGGCCGACAGCCGACGCACCCAGGGCGGATCCGGACGTATCGGCCGCCCGCGCGCAGATCATCGGCACGTCCGTGACCGCAGGCGGGCTGGGAATCGGCCCGCTGATCGCCGACTGTCTCGCGGAATGGGCCGGCCAGCCACTGGTCGTTCCCTACCTGGTGTTCGCCGGGCTCGGGGCCATCGCTCTGGCCGGCCTGTGGGCCGCGCCCGAGACGGGCACCCGCAGCAGAACACCACGAGCAGCGGGCCGCCGGGCTCGCGGCGCTCGGTCCGGCTGACGGCACCGGCGGCAGCCG
>JASHSZ010000048.1 GCA_030040815.1 Streptosporangiaceae bacterium | reverse complement strand
TGTCCAGCCCGCGGGACAGGCCGAGTTCCACGTAGCCGAACCCGTCCGCCAGCGTGAACGCTAGCTCCTGCGCCGCCGTCGAGCCAGCCTCCCTGATGTGGTAGCCCGACACCGACAGCGGTTTGTACGCCGGGATGTGCGCCGCGCAGTACTCCATCAGGTCACCAATCAGC
Organism: Streptosporangiaceae bacterium; assembly: GCA_030040815.1. The sequence continues at coordinate 3,530 of JASHSZ010000048.1, read as the reverse complement.
CGCAGGTGCGGCTGCGGGGGGAAGAGCCACTCCTTCTGCGCGATGTACTCCTTGAAGATGTCGGTCTGCAGCGTCCCGTCGAGCGCGCCAATGTCCGCGCCCTGGCGCTCCGCTGCAGCCAGGTACATGCAGAACACCGGTACCGCCGGGCCGCTAATCGTCATGGACGTCGTCACGTCAGCCAGCGTGATTCCGTCGAAGAGAGCGTCCATGTCCGCGGCCGAATCAATGGCGACGCCGCAGTGCCCGACTTCGCCGGCCGACCGCGGGTCGTCGGAGTCGCGGCCCATCAGCGTGGGCATGTCGAAGGCCACCGACAGCCCGCCGCCGCCCGCCTGAAGCAGCATCTTGTACCGCTCATTGGTCGCCCGCGCGTTGCCGAAGCCGGAGAACTGCCTGATGGTCCACGCGCGCCCGCGGTACCCGGCCGGATACAGCCCCCGAGTGTACGGGTACTCCCCCGGCCAGCTGATCCGTTCCATACCGGGCACGACCGCACCGTCAGGCGGACCGTACACCGGGTCCACTTCCAGCCCCGACAGCGTGGTGAAGTCGGCGTCCCGCTTCCGCGTCGCGGCATAGCGCCGCTGCCAGCGGGCCCGCCCGTCAGCCCCGCCCGCGCCTGCGTCCATGGCATGCCTCCGAACCGGTTACCGCTGCCAACTTAGTTGGACGTCCTACTATCTAGCCCAGTCTACCCGCCGAGGCGGGGCACAAATCTGCCACCGCAGCCAACCATCAGGGCCGTGCGTCGTCTTAGCTACTGTCCGGCATGCGGTGAGCGAGCGGGAACGGCTGGCTGCCCGGCACAGCCGATCGGTGATGGAGCCATGTACGAAGCAGCAGTGACCACCGCGGGCTGCGAGATACTCGTGCACAACGCCGTGCTTCGCCCACATGACGCGGCCGTAGAGGATTCGGGCATTGCTCAGCTAACGTGGCCGGTGGGCCCACCGCGCGTTGTCACTCGGACGCGAACCGGCAGCCGACGGAGCCCAGCCAACCAGAGGAGCATGGTGGCAAGGCTCCGCACCTCAGATCAGCAGGCCGTTGAGGATCTGTTTCATGCCTGCTATCCGCGGCTGGCGGGCTGGGTGCGGCGGCTTGTTGATGACGACGAGACGGCGCATGAGATCGCTTCCGAGGCATTCACCCGGCTGCTGTCCCGCTGGACCGGCCTGGACAACCCGCAGAGCTACCTGTACATGATCGCGACCAACCTCGTGCGTGATCACTGGCGGCGGACGGGCCGGGAGCGGAACGCGATCCGGGTGCTCACCGCCGCCGGGCCCGCGGACCCTGCCTATCAACCGGCCCAGGACGTCGACGTGCGCGCGCTCATCCAGGCCCTGCCCGAGCGGCTGCGCAGCCCCTTCCTGCTGCACTACTACGGGGGGTTCGGGCTCAAGGAGGTGGCTGCGATGCTCGGCCGGCCGGAGGGAACGATCAAGGCCGACCTGTTCAACGCGCGGGCCAGGCTCAAGGCGGCGTTGGGAGAAGCCCGTGACTGATCAACACGATCAGCTTGACGACTGGCTGGCGGCCGGGGTGACGCCGCTCGGACCGCCGCCGGGAACCCTGGACCGGATCAGGCGCCGGGCCCGGCAGCGCAAGACCCGAAGGATTGTCGTCGCCTCGGCGGCGTGCGCGGTCCTGCTCGGCGCGGTCGTCGCGGCGCCGCAGATCGCAGCGAGCCTGCGGCCAGCCAACCGGCCGCCGGTCGCCGGCCAGGTCAGCCCGCCCGTCACCAAGGTGCCAGCTACCCAGCCGACCGCCGGTGGCCCTTCCCCCGAGGGAACGTTGGTCGGGCCGATCCAAGTGCAGCAACGCACCACGCTGTCGACGACCACCTCGGGCACCGTTCCCCCACCGCACTTCCGGCCAACGTCGGTGACATTCGTGGGCAATGGGGCGGGCGGCGTCGTCGGCGCCGTCATCGGTCAGGCAGGCCCGCCGTGCGCGACGGCCGACTGCACGTCGCTGGCCGGCACGTCGAACTACGGCCAGAGCTGGTACGGCGTCAGCGCGCCGATCGCGCCTGGGCCGGCCGGCGACGCCGGCGTGAGCCAGCTGCGGTTCGCGAACATGAAGGACGGCTGGGCGTTCGGCCCGGCGCTGTACGAGACCACTGGCGGCGGCTGGCCATGGCAGCAGGTCAACACCGCTAACCAGCGCGTTATCGACCTGGAGGCGTCTGGACAGGACGCGCTCGCGATATTCGCGACCTGCGCCGGCACCGGCGCCTACTACGCCAGCGATTGCTCGAGCTTCGCTCTGTACCAGGGCTCGGCGGGCAGCACGACGTTCACCCCGGTGGCCGTTCCCGCCGGCTACCAGCACATGTCGACGGCGCCTCCGTCGACGGCCGAGCTGGTAATCGCAGGCGGCACGGGGTACCTGCTCACGCCGTCCGGCGCGGTGCTCAGCGGGCCGGCCACCGGCGGCACCTGGACGCTGGCAGGCCAGGCGCCCTGCGCGCCGACGGTGACGGCGTCGGCCGGTACGCCAGATGGCGCCCTGCTCGCCGCGGACTCGCAGCAGCTGCTGCTGACCTGCCCGCCTAAGCCCGGCGTCGCGAACGGCCAGGTCGCGCTGTACACGTCGGAGACGGGCGCGAGCTGGCCGCTCGTCGCATCGGTCCCGGTTTCCGGCGAGCCGACGTCGCTGACGCTGGCTGTCAGCGGGCAGGCTGTACTCGCGACCACGACCGGCCTGTACTACTCACCCGACGGCGGCAAGTCCTGGGGGTCAGCGGCCTTCGCCGGTACCGCCCCGTCCGGCGGCTTCAGCTACGTGGGCATGACCAACCAGTTGCAGGGCGTCGCCGTGCCAGCGGACGCCAACCTGGGCGAGGTCTACGTCACCGGCGACGGCGGCGCGAGCTGGACGCCGTCACCGATCGTCGGCTGAGCCTCACCCGCTGACTGCCCTGGCCCGGTCCAGTGCGCGGCGCTAGCCGTTCTTGAAGTCGCCGGCCGTGACCCGAAGCCGGCGCAGGAGCCCGAACAATTCCTCGAGCTGACCTTTGCTGTACCCGCCCATGCCGAATTCAGCCTGCATCAGGTCGTCGGTAGCGCGCCGCATCACCTCGCGCCCGGCCGGGGTGATCGCAGCGAGCGTGCCGCGCCCGTCGCGCGGGTTGGGCTTGCGCGCGACCAGCTGCTGGCGCTCCAGCCGGTCGATCGTGTTTGTCACGCTGGTCGGGTGGACCATGAGCCGCTCGCCGATGATGCGCATCGGCAGCTCACCGTCCCGGCTGAAGCTGAGCAGCACGAGCGCCTCGTACCGGGCGAAAGTCAGCCCGTGCGGTCGCAGCAGCCCATCCAGCTGAGCGAGCAGGATCTGCTGCACGCGCATGATCGTGGTGACCGCTGCCATCGCCGCGGGCTCGCCGAACCTGGCCTCCCAGGTTTCCGCGGCCCGTGCGATCGGGTCAAACGGCAGGTCGAGCGGCTTGGGCACAGCCAACAAGGTACCGTGACGGCGGCCGCGGCCCGGCCCCCGGCCGAGTCCGCAGATCCGCCGTTCCC
>JASHSZ010000399.1 GCA_030040815.1 Streptosporangiaceae bacterium | reverse complement strand
CCATCCAAGGAGCTGGCCAAAGACCGGTCGCAGGGGGTGCAGCTGGCCACAATGCAGGAGCTCGCCCGCTACTGGGTGACCGATTACGACTGGCACAGGTTCGAAGCGGGGCTGAATGCGCTGCCACAGTTCAAGATCGAGATCGATGGCGTGGACATCCACTTCATCCACGCAAAGTCACAGCACGCGGGCGCGCTGCCGCTGATCATCACGCATGGCTGGCCTGGCTCGGTGACTGAGCTGCTGGAAGTCATCGGTCCGCTCACCGATCCGACCGCGCACGGCGGCTCCGCCGAGGACGCGTTCGACCTGGTGCTGCCCTCGCTGCCCGGCTACGGCTTCTCCGCCGAGCCGGCCGAGGTCGGCTGGAACCCCGGCCGCATCGCGCGCGCTTGGGCGGAGCTGATGACCCGTCTCGGCTATACCCGTTACGTCGCCCAGGGCGGCGATCAGGGCGCCGCGGTTGCTGACGCGATGGGCAGCCAGGCACCCGAGGGGCTGATCGGCATCCACCTGAATTTCCTCAGGCAGGCGCTGGGCAACGTCGGCGGCATGCCCGCTGACTCTGAGGAGGAGCGCGCCGCGGCCGCCGCGATCAACACCTTCCGGACGGGCGGCTTTGGTTACTTCCTGGAGCAGGCCACGCGGCCGCAGACGATCGGCTATGCCCTGCTGGATTCCCCGGCCGCGTTGGCGGCCTGGATGCTCGACCATGACACCGACAGCTACTACAAGATCTCCCGCGCGTTCCTCGATGGTCGGCCCGCAGGCAATCTCACCCGCGACCACGTCCTCGACAACATCACCCTGTACTGGCTGACTGGCACCGGGGCCTCGGCAGCCCGCTCGTACTGGGAGGGCGGACGAGCCGCGGCCCGTGCTGTCGGGCAGGCTCCCGCGGAGGTCAGAGTCCCGGTCGGGTTTACCACATTCCCCGGCGAGATCTTCCGGGCGCCGCGCAGCTGGGTTGAGAAGCTCTACCCCCACGTCATCTACTTCAGCGAGGCCGCCAGGGGCGGCCACTTCGCCGCCTGGGAGGAGCCACAGCTGTTCTCAGACGAAATCCGCGCGGCCTTCCGGCCGCTCCGCTAGCTGACTGCACCCGGGAATGAACGTTCCGACGGGAGAAGGCATCTGACATGAGCGTCGTCGTGGTCGTCACGGCCTTCCCCAACCCCGATCACCGCGCCGCGGTGGTTACCGCCTTCGAGGCGGCAATCGCCCGGGTTCACGATGAACCGGGCGTTGAACTCTATGCGCTCCATGAGGGAACCGTTCTGCACGCGCGAAAGGACACCGATCATGGGCACCGACACTGCCGCTATGAAGGCCGATCCAGCGATCCGGCCGTTTCATGTCGATATCGCGGAAGAGGCGATCGAGGACCTCAGGCGACGGATCGCGGCGTGGCGGCCGCCCGAGCAGGAGCCCGTCGGTGATCAGTCGCAGGGCGTGCAGCTCGCGACGGTGCAGGAGCTGGCGAACTACTGGGCCGCTGACTACGACTGGCGCAAATGCCAGGCGAAGCTGAACTCCCTTCCCCAGTTCACGACCGAGATCGACGGACTCGGCGTGCATTTCATCCACGTGAAGTCGCCTCAGCACGACGCGCTGCCGCTGGTCGTCTCACACGGCTGGCCCGGCTCCATCATCGAGCAGTTGAAGATCATCGAGCCGCTAACCAACCCGACCGAACACGGCGGCAGCGCGTCGGACGCATTCGATGTGGTGATTCCGTCGCTACCGGGCTACGGGTTCTCGGACAAGCCCGCCGCCCCCGGCTGGGACCCCGACCGCATCGCGCGCGCGTGGGCCGTGCTGATGCAACGCCTCGGATACACGCGCTACGTCGCGCAGGGCGGCGACTGGGGCACCGCGATCTCGGCCGCGATGGCGCGCCAGGAGCCCGATGGCCTGCTCGGCATCCACGTCAGCTTCGCGCAGATGGTTCCGCCCGCCGTGCTCGGTCACATCCGCAACGGCGATCCTGCGCCGGCTGACCTGTCGGACGCAGAAAAGCGCGCGTATGAACAGGTCGCGTTCGCCACGTATCACCGCGGATACGGGGTTATCCAGGGCACGCGTCCGCAGACGATCGGCTACAGCCTGGCCGACACACCGGTCGGCCTCGCGGCCTGGCTCCTCGACCACGACACGACCACCTACGAGCACCTCGCCCAACTGTTTGCCGGACACCCCTACGGCGCCATCACGCGCGACGACTGGCTCGACAACACCTCGCTCTACTGGCTCACCAATACACCGACATCCGCGGCGCGGCTGTACTGGCAGCAAGCCGTTACCGGCAGAAACTTCTACGCTGCCGCCGACGTCTCCCTCCCGGCGGCAGTCACGGTGTTCCCAAACGAGTACGTCCACGCGCCGCGCAGCTGGACCGAGCAGGCGTACCACAACCTGATCTACTTCCACGAAGCCGGGGAAGGCGGTCACTTCGCCGCATGGGAACAACCCCAGCAGTTTTCCGAGGAACTGCGCGCAGCGTTCCGCCCACTACGCTGAAGCAAGCGCCGGGCGCGACGGCAACCGCTCATCAGTCTCCCAGCTCAAACAGAACAATGAGACGCGAGCCAAGCACCGGAACGGATGTCCTGCACTCAGCCGCCCACGCGACACCGCAAGAGTGCGCCGATCGTAGTCTGCATCGTTCGGTGCGGCTGCTGGAGCATCGGACAACCGGTCGGCGGCCTCAGCAGATGAGGCGTCAGCGCCTGCTGCGCGAACTCACCATGGCATTCAGTACCTGCGGCGCAGGTTCTGTCATGCGCCCGGCGGCTGGTAGGCGATCCCCTTCGCCCGATCGGCAATCGCGAGAAGATCGCCGGCCTCGATCAGTTCATGCGTTTCAAAACGCGTGAACGCGCCCGAACTGGTGGCGGCCAGGCTCAAGGCCGCCATGGTGTGTG
>JASHSZ010000398.1 GCA_030040815.1 Streptosporangiaceae bacterium | reverse complement strand
GGCGGTGCAGCTGGTGCGCGTTCCGGGCCGGGAGGTCGCTGCGGCGCTGGTGCGCCTGCCCCGGCTGATTCCGCTGGTGATCCTGCGCGGCAGCGGCGAGAGCACCAGGTCACTGGCGCGCGAGGCGGCGCTGCACGGCGTGCGCACGCTGGCCCACGCCGATGGCGGCGCGGTCATGTACATCGACCAGTCGGCCGACGTCGGCCTGGCCATGCAGCTGATCGAGCGGAGCCTCGACCGGCTCGGCGTGTGCAACCGGCTCAATCTGCTGCTGGTGCAGCGCGCGTGCTGGGACGAGGTCGTACCGGCGGTGACCACACTGGCTGACAAGCTGCAGATCGCGGTGTCGCTGCCGCCGCACAGGCATCCGCTCGGCCAGGAGTGGGCGCTGGCGGAAGGCGCGGAGGCGACGATAACGATCGCGCCGGCCGAGGGTGCCGCGGACGCGGCCGAGATCGCCAACCGCGAGACCTCCGGACTGGCCGCGTCCATCATCGCCGCAGATGAGACGGCCGCGCGCCGGTTCCTGGACATCTATTCCGGAACGGGCTCGTTTTGGAATTCCTCGCCGCGCCTGCTGGACGGATTCAAGCTCCTGTCGGTCCCGGAAACGGGAATCAACATCGACGTGGTGCCAGGTCCGCGCGGCCCGGTCACGTTCCGCGACCTCTACCTGCGCCAGTACGTCGTGGTCCCGACGGACCACGACGCGATGGCCGATGGCACCGCCGGCTACGCCGGATAGACCACCAGCGACTCGCGGTGCACCGCGTGGATGCTGCGGACGACCCGCCGCGCAGCGGGGTCAGTCGGCACCTGGCCGTGCAGGAAGCCTCGGTCGAGCAGGAACGCGGTGCACAGCTGCGGCTGTGCCAGCAGCAGCGAATCGGCCAGCTCGCTGACTCGCTCCGGCGAGAACGTGGCTAGCTGCGCGAATGCCTCCTGGCTCGCCCGCGGCGTGCCCGCCGCGAGTTCCCGGCAGTCTTTGTAGCGCTCAGTGTCCACCAGCGAAGCGCGCAGCCATGCCGCTGCTGACTCGCCGGGCGGCTCGGCTTCGGCCGCGGCCGGGCCAGGCACCGCACCGCCCGCCGCCACCGGGTCCGCATACCGCAGCCGCAGCAGGATCGAGATCACGCACGCGACTTCCGGTGGGGAGAGTGCGCGCAATAGCCGCAGGATGGCCGACGGCAGCGCCACCGAGCCGCGGCCAAGCAGCCGCTCCGGATGCCGCACGTCGAGCAGTTCGACGACCGCGCCGGCCGCGAACTCGCCGTCCACGCGCTTGACGCCCGACAGGAACAGCGTGCTGCCAGTGCGCAGGCTCTCCTCGGCGGCCCGGTTCACCTGCAGTGACCCGGCCGAGTACGCCATCCCGCCGATCCAGCGCCGGCCCGGCTCGAGCTGCGGCCCCGAGGCCCGGACCACGGTGCCCATCCGAGCTCGCGGGCTGAGGCTCCGGCTGACTACATCGGGCTCGCGCGCTGAGCCGATGACGCACTCGACGCCGCAGCACGCGGCCCTCGCCGCCGCGCTGAGTTTTGACCCCATGCCACCGCGCCCGCTGCCCGCGGTGGTGACGCGGACCGCGCGCGCCTGCGCCGGGGTCAGCCGGTGCAGCCGCTCGCTGAGGCCGGAGTCGCGGTAGGCGGCCCGCACGTCGGTCAGGAACAGCAGCCGGGACGCCTCGGCGGCGACGGCGACAGCGACGGCGACCTGATCGTTGTCGAGCGCCGACAGCGGGTCGGTCGCGTCGTTGCCATTGACGATCGGCAGCAGGCCGCGACCGGCCGCCTCTCGCAGCAACCGGCCGAGGTCGCCCATCGCGCGCGGCGACTCCAGGTCACTGCGCGACACGAGGATCTGGCACACCTCGACGCCGACGGCGGCGGCCAGCTGCCGGTACAGCGCCATGAGGGCAGGCTGGCCCACGGCCGACGGCAGGGCCGTGTCCACGGCGTGCGGCCCGGTGGGAGGCGCCTCGAACCGCCGCAACGTCGCCGCGAGTCGCTCGTAATCGGCCGCGTCCACCGCCGACCGCACGGAGCCGACCAGCGCTTGCAGCGCCTGGCCGGCGCCCGCCGTCGGACCCTCGAAGGCCAGCAGCCGCCGGCCCAGCCGGGCCGCGCCCGAGGTAACCAGGATGATCTCGTGCCCGGTCCGCTGCGCCGCCGCGATCTGGCTGACCAGCCCCGCGATCACGTCGAGCGCCAGCCCGTCCCGGCTGGCGATCGAACTGGAGCCGAGCTTGATTACCTGTCTCGTCACGGACTACCCACGAACGGCGCGGGCGGGAACCCCTGGCCAAATGATCATTCCCGACGCTATCACGGACCAGGGCGCTGCCAGGTTCAGCGCGGTTCGGCCGCGTCTGCCCCGACCGAGCCGGACGGGTAGCGTCGGCCGCCGGGCGCGGTCACAGGTGCGCCCGGACGCGGTGCCGCAGCGCGAGGGCGCTGCCGCCCGCGAGGGCGCCGACAGCCATCAGCGCGACGCCGCCGGCGGCGAGCCCGGCGCTGACCGGCGAGGTAGGAGTGGCTGCCGCGGCGCGCTCGCTCGCCTCCGCGGCGCGCGTGGCAGCCGCAGCCTGCACCGACTCCACTCGCAGCGCGGCCACGGCCGACGTGCCGTCCGAACACTCGATGCGCGGGAGGTAGCGGCCGGGTCTGATGCCGGACGGCAGCCGCACCGTTACGACGAAGTCGCCTTCCATCGCCGCCGCGTTCATGGGAATCAGCACCGGGAGCCCGAGCGGCTGGCCCAGCAGCGTCGCGGCCGCGGTGTCGAGGCTGGCACACGAGACCGTGACGCTAACGGACCCGCCGGGTGTCACCGTGGTCGGCTGCACCGCCGCGGCGGTAGTGCCGGCCGGGCCGGGCGCGCTCGCTCGCGCCGCGGTGGCCGGCAGCAGCACCGCCGTAGCCAGCGCGGCAGTCCCGAGACCGG
>JASHSZ010000006.1 GCA_030040815.1 Streptosporangiaceae bacterium | reverse complement strand
CGACGGCACCCGGGGCGGGCAGAGCTGGACACAACTGCGCTGGACACAGTGGCGCGGCTGGCTGGCCTTCGCCGTGATCATCGCGGCCGGCGCGACCGTCATCGCGCTGGCGCACCAGCCGCCACCCGCCGAGTACCTGAGCCCTGACTCGGTCACGCCCACCGGCACGCACGCGCTCGCCGACGTACTAGCGGAGCTCGGCCGACGGGTGCAGCTAGAGAGAACCGTCCCGGCCGCGATCACGGCCGCGACCGCGGGCAGCACGCTGGTCATCACCAGTCCCCGCTACCTGTCCGCGGCCGAGTTGGCCGCGCTCGCGCGCGTGCCCGCCGGTGTGCTGCTGGTTGGTCCCACCGCGGCGGCCTTGGCCGCGATCGACCCGACCATCACACTCGTCGGGCCCGTGCAGCCCCTGCGCCTCACGCCACCAGGCTGCTCGCTGCGGGCCGCTGTCCTAGCCGGCAGCGTGGACGCAGGCGGTGCGAACATGTTGGTGCTGACCACGACTACGCCGGCCCTGCAGTGCTACACGTCGCTGTCGGGCGCCACGCTGGTCCAATCCCGAATTCACGGCAGGCTCGTCACGGTGCTGGGCGCGGCTGCGCTGCTGACGAACGCTGATCTAGCCCAGCAGGGCAACGCGGCGCTCGCCATCAACCTGCTGACGACACGCCGCATCGTATGGCTGGTCCCGCCGGTGGCCGTTGCCCCGGCAAGCCCGGCGGGCCCGAAGCCGTTCTTCAGCCTGGTGCCACTGGCTGCATACCTGGTGGCAGCCGAGCTGGGGTTCGCTCTGCTGCTGGCCGTCGCCTGGCGCGCCCGCCGGCTCGGCCCGCTCGTTGCCGAGCCGCTGCCGGTCGTGGTGCATGCCGCCGAGACGGTGATCGGGCACGGCCGGCTGTATCTCGCCAGGCACGCCCGTGGCAAGACAGCAACCGCGCTGCGCGGGGCCCTGCTGGCCCGGCTAGTCCCGGCCCTCGGGCTGACGGCCGACGCGAGCAACGAAGCGGTCACCGCCGCCATCGCGGTGCGGTCGGCTGCCTCGCCAGGCCGGATTACCGACCTGCTGTACGGGCCAGCACCGCGAACCGATGCCGCGCTGGTGACGCTGGCCAGCGACCTTGACGACCTAGCCCGAGAGGTAGGACTGACGTGACGACCTGGGAGCAGGGCGCCGCGGCGCCGATAACAAGCCTGAGCACACCGCCGATGACGGGGACGTCCGGGCGCGCTGCGCTGATGGCCGTCCGCACCGAGGTCGCCAAGGCGGTCGTGGGCCAGGACCAGGTGATCAGCGGGCTCATCGTCGCGTTGCTGTGCCAGGGTCACGTCCTGCTCGAAGGCGTGCCCGGGGTCGCCAAGACGCTTATTGTCCGCGCGCTCGCCGCGGCGCTCGCGGTTGACACCAAGCGGGTTCAGTTCACCCCCGACCTCATGCCTGGCGACGTGACCGGCTCGCTCGTCTACGACGCCCGCACATCGCAGTTCGAGTTCCGCGAGGGGCCGGTCTTCACCAACCTGCTGCTCGCCGACGAGATCAACCGGACGCCGCCGAAGACGCAGGCGGCGCTGCTCGAGGCCATGCAGGAACGGCAGGTTTCGGTGGCGGGCGTGGCGCGGCCGCTGCCAGACCCATTCCTGGTGGCCGCCACCCAGAACCCGGTGGAGTACGAGGGCACCTACCCGCTCCCGGAGGCCCAGCTGGACCGGTTCCTGCTCAAGCTCGCGGTCGGCGTGCCGGATCGCGACGTCGAGATCGCCGTGCTCACCCGGCACGCCGGAGGCTTCGACCCGCGGGACCTGGTGGCTGCGGGCATGGGGCCGGTCGCGTCCGCCGCAGACCTGGCCGCCGCTCGCGCAGCGGTAGCCAAGGTCCTGGTGTCGGCCGAGGTCACCGGCTACATCGTGGACATCAGCCGGGCCACCCGGCAGTCCGCGGCGGTCCGGCTCGGCGTGTCACCGCGCGGCGGCACCGCGCTGCTCGCCACCAGCCGCGCCTGGGCCTGGCTTTCCGGCCGCGACTACGTGACGCCAGACGACGTCAAAACGCTGGCCAGGCCAGCGCTCCGGCACCGGATCCAGCTCCGGCCCGAGGCCGAGCTCGCGGGCACCACGCCGGACGGCGTGCTCGAGAGCGTCCTGGCCTCGGTCCCGGTGCCGCGGTAGGTGGCACTCACCGGGCGGGCGGCGCTCGTCGCGCTGCTCGGCACCCTGGTGGCGGTAGCCCTGCGCACCACGGCAGCCGTGCTGCTCGCCGACGGTGCCGTGGTCGCGGCCGTGGTCGCGGACCTGGCCCTGGCCGCCAGCGTCCGCAGGCTGAAGCTGTCCAGGTCCGGTGATACCCGCGTCCTGCTGGGGCAGGACGCCACGACGACGGTCACCATAGTCAACCCGGGACGGCGCGTCCTGCGCGGCGTGGTGCGGGACGCGTGGCAGCCGAGCGCCGGCGCCAGCGGACCGGTCAGCGTGCGCATCCCGGCCAGAGGCCAGGTCACGGTGACCACGACGCTGCGACCGACCCGTCGCGGCGACAAGTCCGCGGCAGCGGTCACGGTCCGGTCGGTAGGCCCGCTCGGCCTGGCTGCCCGGCAGGCGAACCGCCAGCTGCCCGGCACGGTCCGGGTACTTCCGCCGTTCCTGAGCCGGCGGTACCTGCCCGACAAGCTGGCGCTGCTGCGCCAGCTCGACGGGCAGCACCGCAGCCTGATTCGCGGCCACGGCAGCGAGTTCGACTCGCTTCGGGAGTACGTGATCGGCGACGACGTCCGGTCGATCGACTGGCGGTCGTCGGCGCGGCTGGCCGCGATCATGGTGCGGACCTGGCGGCCGGAGCGCGACCGCCGCATCGTCATCGTGCTGGACACCGGGCGGACGTCAGCCGGCCGGGTCGCCGGCGTGCCGCGCCTGGATGCCGCGATGGACGCCGCCTTGCTGCTCGCGGCGCTCGCCGCCCGCGCAGGCGACCGCGTCGATCTGCTCGCCATCGACCGGGAGGTCCGCGCCCGGGTGATCGGCGCTACTCGGACCGAGGTGCTGCCGCTGGTGACCGACGCCATGGCCCTCCTAGAGCCGGAACTGGCTGAAACCGACCACGCCCTGCTAGCGAGCACCCTCTTGACCATCGCGCGCCGGCGCTGCCTGGTGGTGCTGCTCACAGACCTCAACCCGGCGGCGCTCGAGCTTGGCCTGCTGCCGCGGATCGGGTTGCTGGCGAACAGGTACCGGTTGCTGGTCGCCGCGACCGCCGATCCCCGGCTGGCCGAGCTCGCGGCCGGGCGCGACGACCCGGCGGCCGTCTACGCCGCGGCTGCCGCGCAGCGCGCCACAGCTGAGCGGGCGCGGATAGCCGCCGTGCTGACCCGGTACGGCGCGGACGTCATCGATGCCCCGCCGGATCGGCTCGCACCCGCCCTGGCGGACGAGTACCTGAAGCTGAAGGCTGCGGGCCAGCTGTAATGCAGCCGCCTGGGCCGCTAGCTCACGAGCCGACTCGCGGAAGCACCGCTGACCGGAGCGTGCAGAGGCGGGTCGGCGATATCGGCCGTCAGCCCGCGCCGTTCCGCCCGTCGGCCCGCCACGATCACGTAACAGAGGAACGCCGCCTCGGCGACGGCTCCGATGCCGATCCGCGCGGCGGACGGCAGCCGAGAAGGCGTCACGAAGGCCTCGATGGCGCCGGATACCGCCAGCACCACGACAAGGCCGACCGCAACGATGAACGTGGCCCGGCCCTCCTCGGCCAGCGCCTGCACCCGGCGCCGCGGTCCCGGGTCGATCACGACCCAGCCCAGCCGGAGCCCCGCAGCCGCCGCGAGGAAGACGGCTGACAGCTCCAGCATGCCGTGCGGGAGTATCAGGGTGAAGAACTCACCGGCTCGGCCGTGACCGATCATCAGGCCGCCGTCGACAGCGAGGTTCAGCATGTTCGCCAGCAGCACGTAGAGGGTGCCAACACCGAGAAACGCGCCGAAGACCAGCGACTCCGCAGCCACGAACGCGTTGTTGGTCCACACCTTGAGGGCGAAGGCGGACGCGGTGGCCTGCGAGTAGTACGCCCGGAACTGGTGGTTCACCAGGCTTGCCACCTGCGCGTGTGTCAGCAGGCTGGCCTGCACCGACGGCGAGTCCGCGATCCACCAGCCCGCCACGAGAGCGACCAGCAGCGATCCGAGCGCGGTGGCCAGCCACCACCACCGGGCGCGGTACGCCACGGCAGGGAACGACACCGCCGCGAACTCGCCGACGACGCGCCAGGCCGGAGTGTGCGCTCCGGTCAGGGCCGCCCGAGCACGCCCGAGCAAGCTGGACAGCCGCGCCGTCAGCGCCGGATCGTGTCCGCCGCTGCGCAGCACAGACAGATGGGTGGCCGTCCGCTGATAGCTCGCGACCAGCTCGTCGATCTCGTCCTCGGTCAGCCGTCGACGGCGGCGGACCAGCGCCGCGAGCCGGTCCCATTCCGTCCGGTGTGCTGCCGCGAACACGTCGACGTCCACGACGGCAGAGTAGTGCGCGGCCCGGTAGTCTTGCCGCGGTTCGGGCGGGCCAGCAAGGAGCGGTCATGACTCAGATCGTCACCGGTGAGGCGGTCGTGCTGGAGTTGCCGGCCGCGCGGTTCCCGAGCCGCATCGCGGCTCTGCTCATCGACATGAGCGTGCAGTTCGTCGTGGCGGTCGTAGCCATCGCGGAGCTGGTCGCCGCTGCGGGAGCCAGCAGCGACTATGTCGCCGCTGCCGCGGTGGCGATCTCTGTCGTCGTGATCGTCGGCTATCCGACCGCGTTCGAGACGCTGAGCCGGGGCAAGACCCTCGGCAAGCTCGCGCTTGGCCTGCGGGTCGTGGGCGACGACGGCAGTGCTATTCGATTCCGGCAGGCACTCGTTCGCGGCCTGACGGGGTTGGGCGAGATCTGGGTGCTCGCCCCCGTCGCGCTGATCTGCTCCATTGCCAGTGACCGCGGCAAGCGCGTCGGCGACTTCTTTGCAGGCACCTACGTCGTGCAGGAGCGGACGCTGGCACGGCAGCCGCTGCCCGGCTACCTCGCCACGGTGCCCCCGCCGCTGGCGGCCTGGGCGCAGTCGCTCCAGGTCTCGGGGCTGTCGGCGCAGACCGCGGAGGCGGCGGGCAGCTACCTGCGCAGGTTCGGCGAGCTGCATCCCAGCGCGCGGGATGCGCTCGGCGTGCAGCTAGCCACCGCGGTGGCTGCCGAGGTTAGCCCGCCACCGCCGGTCGGCACGCCACCCGCCGCGTATCTGGCCGCCGTGCTCGCGGTCCGGCAGCAGCAAGAGCAGGCCAGCTACGGAATGCGGCCCCCATGGGCCGCCGCGGGCGAGGCACCGCGAGTTCCGGTGCCGGCGTTCCCGCCTGGTTCGCCCGTCCCTCCGCCACGCGCTCAGTACCAGGCAGACGCCGCTCCCGCGCCCGCGCAACAGCCGCCGCCCTCGCCCGCCGAGGACCAGCCGCCCGCAGAACCGGGCGCCGCACCGGCTGGCTTCGTCCCACCCGCCTGACGATGCGCGCGCTCAGGAGCCCTGCCGCCACGACTCCAGGTAGCGCTGCTGCTCCTTGGTGAGCGTGTCGATCCTGGTGCCCAGCGATGCCAGTGCGAGGCTCGCGACCTGCGCGTCGATTTCCTCCGGCACGTGCAGCACCCGGCCACGCGCGGCGGCATCGCCCTCGCCGACGGCCGGCTCAAGCCCGGCGGCGAGCCAGGCCAGCGCCAGCGCCTGCACCGCGAACGAGGTGTCCATGACCGCAGCCGGGTTTCCCTCGCCCGCTACGAGGTTGACGACACGCCCCTCGGCCAGCAGAATCAGCCGCCTGCCATCGACGAGCACGTACTCGTCCGCGTACGGCCGGACACCGGGGTGTACCTCCACGGCGAGGCCAGCGAGGGCGGCTACGTCGATCTCGACGTCGAAGTGGCCAGCGTTGGCCAGCATGGCCCCGTCGGGCAGCGCCGCGAGCTCGGCCGTGCTGAGTACGTCGCGCGATCCGGTCGCGGTGATGATGAGCTCCGCCAGCGGCGCGGCGGCGCTCATCGGCAGCACCCTAAAGCCCTCGAGCAGCGCACCGAGGGCGCGGACCGGGTCCACCTCGGTGACGATCACCTGCGCACCGAGCCCTCGGGCCCGTTCCGCGATGCCCGAGCCGCACGCCCCGAAGCCCGCCACGACAACGGTCTTGCCCGCGACCAGAGTGTTGGTGGCGCGCAGGATCCCGTCGAGCACCGACTGACCGGTGCCGTACTTGTGGTCGACGATCCGGCTGATCGCCGACCGCTCGGCGACGACGACCGGGAACCGCAGCGAACCGGCGACGGCCATCCGCCGCAGCCTGGCCGCGCCGCTCGAGGTCGCCTCGCACCCGCCGCGCACCCGGTCGGCCAGCTCGGCGCGGTCCTCGTGCAGCGTGTTGACCAGGTCGCAGCCGTCGTCCATCAGCAGATCGGGCGCGCAGTCGAGGACGCGGTGGATGTGGTCGTAGTACGTCGCGCGGTCCACGCCCGATCGGGCCTGCACGGTGACTGCAGGCTCGGCGGCCAGCGCCGCGGCGATGTCGTCCTGCGTCGACAGCGGGTTCGACGCGGCCAGGTGCACCTGCGCGCCACCCGCCGTCAGCGTGCGGATCAGCACCGCGGTCTCGGCCGTGACGTGCAGGCAGCAGGCGATGGTCAGGCCGGCGAACGGCTGCTGCTCGGCGAAGTCCGCGCGCAGCATGCCGAGGACAGGCATCGCGCGCTCCGCCCAGGCGATCCCGGGCTGGCCCGCGAGGGCCAGCCCCGGATCGGCTATGTCAGACGTCGGCCTGCCGCCCGGCGGTGTTGACGCGGCGGAACGGTCCTCCGAGTCGTCCCGGCGGCTAGTACCGGTAGTGATCCGACTTGTACGGGCCATCGACCGGCACTCCGATGTAGGCAGCCTGCTCCTTGGTCAGCACGGTGAGCCGCACGCCGAGCGCGTCAAGGTGCAGCCGGGCGACCTTCTCGTCCAGGTGCTTCGGCAGCACGTGCACGCCGAGCGCGTAGTCGTCGGTCTTGGTGAACAGCTCGACCTGCGCGATGACCTGGTTGGTGAAGCTGTTCGACATGACGAAGCTCGGGTGCCCCGTGGCATTGCCGAGGTTCAGCAGCCGGCCCTCCGACAGCACGATCACCGTGTGCCCGTCCGGGAACGTCCACTCGTCGACCTGCGGCTTGATGTTCGTCCGCCTGATGCCGGGCAGCCGGGCCAGGCCAGCCATGTCGATCTCGTTGTCGAAGTGGCCGATGTTGCCGACGATCGCCTGATGCTTCATCCGGCTCATGTGCTCGGCAGTGATGATGTTGTAGTTGCCGGTCGCGGTGATGAAGATGTCCGCAGTTTCCACGACGTCCTCGAGCGTCGCAACCTGGAAGCCGTCCATCGCCGCCTGCAGCGCGCAGATCGGGTCAATCTCGGTCACGATCACCCGCGCGCCCTGGCCCCGAAGCGACTCGGTGCAGCCCTTGCCCACGTCGCCGTAGCCGCAGACGACCGCGACCTTGCCGCCGATGAGCACGTCCGTGCCCCGGTTGATGCCGTCTATCAGCGAGTGCCGGCAGCCGTACTTGTTGTCGAACTTGGATTTGGTAACGGAGTCGTTCACATTGATCGCCGGGAACCGCAGGCTGCCGTCGTGGGCCATGTCGTAGAGCCGGTGCACGCCGGTCGTGGTCTCCTCGGTCACACCCTTGATGCCCGCCGCCATCGCCGTCCACTTGCCCGGCGCCTGCGCCAGCGACGCGGTCAGCGCCGCGAGGATGACGCGCCACTCGTCCGAGTCATCGTCCCTGGCAGCCGGCACCGCACCCGCTGCCTCGAACTCCGCGCCCTTGTGCACGAGCAGCGTCGCGTCACCGCCGTCATCCAGCAGCATGTTCGGGCCGGACTCGCCCGCCCACGTGAGTGCCTGCTGGGTGCACCACCAGTACTCCTCCAGCGTCTCGCCCTTCCAGGCAAACACCGGGGTACCCGAGGGGTGCTCTGGCGTGCCATCTGGGCCGACGACGACCGCCGCGGCGGCGTGATCCTGGGTTGAGAAGATGTTGCACGACGCCCAGCGGACCTTGGCGCCGAGTGCGACGAGCGTCTCGATCAGCACGGCGGTCTGGATGGTCATGTGCAGCGAGCCGGTGATCCGGGCGCCCGCGAGCGGCTGGGCGGCTGCGTACTCTGCGCGCACCGCCATCAGACCTGGCATCTCATGCTCGGCGAGCCGGATCTCGCGCCTGCCGAAGTCGGCAAGCGACAAGTCGGCGACCTTGAACGGTAGAGCGTCGGACATGCAGAACTCCTTGAGTTTCCCTCTGCTGACGGGCGCGCGAGCGGCGCCACAGCACGACGCTACGGCAGCCAGGCCGACGATTGCACGCCCGAATTCAAGTTTCTGACAGAAAAATGTTAGATTAACTCCGTGCGCATCACCGATGCAGCCCGGCGGCTGGACATGACTCCGCGGATGCTGCGGTACCGGGAGTCCCTCGGCCTGCTGCCGTCGCTCCGTCACGCCGCCCGGCGGCCAGCAGCGCGGCGGTCGGCCGGACCGGCCGAGCTGCCCGCGGCAGGCCAGCACCGCCAGTTCACCAGCGCCGACTTGGCTGCCGTCGCGCTTGGTGTGTCACTAGAGCGACGCTACGACATCAGCCCGGCGGCACTCGCCTTCGGCATCCGGGTACTGGCGGACCCGCGCGTCCGCGCCGACGTGGCCGAGTTCGGCCGGCGTATCGGCCGCATTCAGCCGCCACCGGCCCGCGCGCTCGACTTCGAGCAGGAACGGGCGCAGCGGCTGCTCCGCCTCGGAGACCGGCCCGGCTCTGGCCAGCGCTTGCCGACTCGCGCCTAAGTCGCGCGTATGAGCCTGCCGATAACCTGATCTTCGTGCACACCGTGGCCAAGGACGGCCAGACGTGGCGGGTCGGCACCAGCGCCGAGGTCGCCTGGATCGATGACGGCACGTCCATAGGCATGACCATCAGCGCCGCCATCCCCCAGGTTTTTGAGGCCTACGCGACGCTGGTGCTGCCGGGCGGAGGCCAGCGGCAGCTGCGACACGACCGGGCGGTGCTCGCGGTCCTGAAGCGGAACTCGGCGAACCAGCCATGGTGGCTCGGATATCTCGACACCGGTGTGCACGACGTCGTATTTCCCGGCGCGCCGATGGTGACCTTGCACCATGGCTGGCGCTACATGCTGGTCGAGGCGGGACCACAGCAGGCGGCTACCTGGCGGCGGCCTGTCGACGAGATCGGACCGTTCGCGAAGGGAGCTCTGCCTGACCTGATGTTTCCTGCCGACCAGTCCTGGTTGTTGTCCACCTTGTGGGACGACGACTGGAGCTGTGTCGGTGGCTCTGCCCGCCTCGTCGCCGACTTGCTGCGTGACCCCGATCTGGAGGCCCGCCAGGTGACCCCAGGCCAGGACGCTACGCCGCCGGGCCATCAGGCGTTCTGAGCGTCTAGCCTGGGCTGGTGACGCTGCACGAGCTCTCGCGTGCGGATGCGCGCCGGATAGCCGTGCGCGCACAACTGCTGGACGCCACCAGGCCGGACGGCCTGCTGGAGGTTGTGCGCGGCCTGACGCTGCTGCAGCACGACCACACAGCAGCTGTCGCGCCGAACGCCGACCTCATCGCGTGGAGCCGCCTCGGATCGTCCTACTCGCCGGGCGAGCTGGCTGCCGCGCTCAGGGACCGGACGCTGATCGAGCTGCGCGGGATGATCAGGCCTAGCGAGGATCTGGCGCTGTACACCGGCGACATGGCCGGGTGGCCCGGGCCCGGGCCGCTGCGCGACTGGCAGAAAGCCACTCTGAGATGGCTGCAGGCCAACGACGAGTGTCGGCTGGACGTCCTGCATCGGCTCGGCTCCGACGGGCCGCTGGCGGTACGGGACCTGCCAGACACCTGCGCGGTTCCGTGGCGGTCCAGCGGCTGGAATAACAACCGCAGTGTGTCGGCACTGCTGGACATCATGGCGCGCCGCGGCGAGGTCGCGATGGCCGGGTGGCGCGGGCGTGACCGACTGTGGGACCTGGCCGAGCGGGTCTACCCGGACGAGCCGAGCGTGCCGGTGGCTGAGGCGCGGCGCCGTCGCGACGAGCGCCGACTACGGTCTCTCGGCATCGCTCGCGCACGCGGGCCCGAGTGTGGCGTCGAGCCGGCCGACGTGCGCGAGGCCGGGGAGCCCGCCGTGGTCGACGGTGTCAGGGGCGAGTGGCGGGTGGATCCTGCTGTGCTTGACCAGCCGTTCTCCGGCCGCACTGCGCTGCTATCACCCCTCGACCGGCTCGTTTTCGACCGCAAGCGGATGGCGGAACTCTTCGAGTTCGACTACCAGCTCGAGATGTACAAGCCCGCCGCGAAGCGGCGCTGGGGTTACTTCGCCCTGCCGATCCTGTATGGCGATCGGCTCGTTGGGAAGCTCGATGCGACCGCCGACCGGGACGTCGGCGTGCTCAGGGTCGATGCGATACACCAGGACGCTCCGTTCAGCCCTGCCATGACCGCCGCAGTCGATCAGGAGATCAAGGATCTGGCGCATTGGCTCGGGCTGGACCTCATGCTCGCGGCGTGCTGCCGCCGTGCGGTCAGCTGACCGCGGGCGGGATAACGCACACCATTGTCAGCACCGCCCGGTCGCCGCCCTCGTTGGCGTAGCCGTGCGGCAGGTCGCCGGGGAACCGTGCGCCCTCGCCGGGGCCGAGCCGATAGATCCGGCCAGCCACCGTCAGCGTCAGCTCGCCCGACTCCACGACTGTCAGCTCCCGCAGGCCGGGTGCATGCGACTCGCCGCCGAACCTCTCCCCCGGTTCCAGCTGCCACCGCCACAGCTCCGCGGCCCACGGCGGCGGCGTGGCCGCGATGATCGTGCCGGTGCCCCCGGCTGACCCGGTCCACAGCACGCGCGCGTCAGCCTGGCTGCTGACCCTGACGACAGCCTCGTCGGCACCCTCGAGCAGCCGGGTTACCGGGACGCCGAAGGCGTCGCCGATCCGCGCGAGCGTGGCCAGGTTCGGGTTGGACCGGCCTTGCTCCACCGCGACGAGCACGCCCTTGCTGACCCCCGACCGGCCGGCTAGCGCGTCGAGCGACCAGCCGCGCTCGGCCCGCAGGGCCGCGACCGTCCGCGCCAGTGCGCCGGATATGTCAGCCGGCTCGGCGGTGTCGGCCATGTACGCGCCCTTCTCATCTGCGCCGTTATTGGCATGACGCCGGGACGTCC
This sequence comes from Streptosporangiaceae bacterium, assembly GCA_030040815.1. The sequence continues at coordinate 1,624 of JASHSZ010000006.1, read as the reverse complement.
CGGTCGGTATGGTGGACTATACAGTCTAGTGAAATGACCGGGGACGTCTTGCTGATCATCCTCGCACTCGGCGCTGCGCTGCTCTACGGTAGCGCCGACTTCCTCGGCGGCGCCGCCACCCGCCGGGCCGCGCTGGTTGCGGTATTGCTGACGGCCGGCGTCGCGGGCGTCGTCGTGCAGGTGCCGGCCGCGCTGCTGGCGGGCGGCCCCCCGCGCGCCATCGGCATCGAGTGGGGACTCGCGGCCGGCGCCATCGGCGGCATCGGGCTAATGCTCTTCTACGCCGGCCTCGCGGCCGGGCCGATGAGTGTCGTCTCGCCCGTGTCGGCGCTGGCATCGACCCTGCTCCCGGTGGGCGTGGCCGTAGCAGAGGGCGAGCGCCCGGCAGCTGCCGTCTACGTCGGGGCACTGCTCTGCCTCGCGGCCACGGTGCTGGTGAGCTCCGGTGCGCGCCCATCCGAGGTGGCGGAGGCGGTGGCCGGCCGACCACGACCGTCCGGCGCCGGCTGGTCGCTTCGGCTGCGCGGCGTCGGACTGGGGCTCGGGAGCGGCGCGGCGTTCGGCTTGTTCTTCCTCTTCATCCGGAACGGGGGTGAGACCGGCGCCTTCTGGCCGGCGCTCGCCGCTCGGTGTGCGGGCCTCGTCATCTACGTCGTGGCGGCGCTCGTCATGAAGGCCAGGCCCGTCACATGGCGAGCCGGCTGGCCCCTGTTCGCCGCTGTGGTCGGCGCCGGAGCCCTCGACGCCGCAGCCAACATCAGTTACGTCCTCGCGACCAGGGCCGGCTTGCTCGGCCCTGCGGTGGTGCTCACGTCGCTCTATCCAGGGGTCACGGTGCTGCTGGCCCGGCTCGCGCTCCGGGAGCGGATGCGGCGTACGCAGCAGGCCGGACTGCTGCTCGCGGTCGTCGGGATCGCGCTGATCGCCGCCTGACCGCGACCTGTTCGCCGCCTCGCCCTTTGGCTGACGCTCTCGGCCTCAGCCCTGCCCGGGGCTGCGGAAGTAGGCGGCTGGCGTTACCCCTGTTTCACGGCGGAACGCCTGGACGAACGCGCTGTCGGAGTCGTAGCCGACGCGCCTGGCCACGTTGCCGACCGGCTCGCCATCGGCGAGCGCGTGCAGCGCCATCTGCACCCGCAGCAGCGTGCGCCACCGGCCGAAGTTGACGCCGGTTCCGGCCAGGAACGCCCGGGCGAGGGTGCGCTCGCTGGCACCGACATCGTGGCCCCACTCGGCAAGCGTCCGGTCGTCGGCCGGATTGGCCGACAGCGCTTCGGCGACCCGCCGGGCTCGATCGTCCTCCGGAGTGCGCACTTCCACGGTGGTCATCGCGACGGGTTCCAGCACGTCGACGAGCACCGCCTCGGCGTTGGCGCGCCGCGTCGCGTCAAGGTCCTGCTCGCCCAGGTAGCCGATGAGCTCGGCAAGTAGCGGGGTAGCCGCGACCGGCGTGGCCGCCGTCCAGGTGATCGGGCAGCGGTCCGGGCGCACGTACGCCGAGCGCATGGTCGCCACGCCCGCCGCGAGCGTCTCATGCCGCAAGCCAGCCGGGATCCACAGCGCGCGCGTCGGCGGCAGCACCCAGGTCGAGGCGTCAGTACGCACCGTCAGCACTCCGCTGGCT
>JASHSZ010000397.1 GCA_030040815.1 Streptosporangiaceae bacterium | reverse complement strand
GCGGACACCGTCTCGCTCACGGACAGGTCGGCGCGGCCATCCCGAATATCCTGCACCGCCTTGATGAGTGTGGCCTGCAGCAGGAACGTGGCGACAAGCTCGATGATCTCGCCGAGCAGCGATCCGAGCGCGCCGATGAGCGCGAGCGCGGCGACGACGACCGCGGTGATGAGGTAGATGACGAAGGCGATCGCCAGCAGATGCCACGCATGTGCGCGGTACATCCGCCAGGCCTCGTCGAGCACACCCGACAGCGGGTTCATGGCCGCGATGCTACCGTTGGCGCCCAGTTCGGCGAGGAGAGAAGCACTATTGCTCAGCTGCCGCCGCATGCCTTGTGGCAGAGCAGCCCACCCGGACCCGCCGGCTCGCCCCAGGCCGCCGAGGTGGAAGTCTGGAAACACGCAGCGCCCCGGAAGCCGGGCACCACTCTCGTGCGAGCGAGGGCGTTGCCCAGCCTCCGGGCTCCTCGCATGTCTAGCCGCTGTCGCCCCCTCTACGACGGCGGCTAGCGTCATCGCCCAGGAGGGTTGTCAGTGTCTCTGGACTGTCGGCTGCAATGACCGGACTGGGCTGGTCGGCGGAGAAGCGCGCAACCCAAACGCCATCACCGGCCACGTACGCGATCACATAGGCAGGCCAGGCCCTTTGCAGGACGGCCAGGGCTACATCGTCAAAGGTCATGGTCCTGTGAACCCCCCTCTCCTGATGGCAGCCTGGCCGCCGCAGTCTCGAGCCACCCTGCATGTACGGATCTTCAGACGAGTTGGGGTCAGAGTGGTGCCCCACAGACCTCTCAGCCCCCTCGTGGGCTAAGCTCACTGGCTTGTCCACCCGTCGGGTTGTCCGTACAAGTGACGAGCGGACACTAATGCAGCAGGTCAGACGAGGGACGGCAAAGATGCCTAAACGTGATAAGAGTCACATAACAGCCGGGGATGTGCGAGCCGAGGAAGCGGCGAGGCGAGCCGTTGACGAGGCGGTCATTGACCCAAGGGGCATATTGCCTGCCTACGTGCAGCTTGCGATCTTGCTAAGGGCAATGATCGTTACGCGCCAGTTGCCGGTCGGCACGATGCTGCCCTCCGAGCCGGAACTGACCAGCCGATACCAAGTCAGCCGGGATACGGTGCGCAGGGCTATGCAAGTAATCCGCGAGGTTGGCCTGGCCAAGACCCGACGCGGCATCGGGCATTTCGTGACCCGCACTCCGGAGATTCGCCGAGTCGTGCTGGCACCAGGTACCCGCGTCTTTGTGCGCCTGCCGCTGCCACACGAGCAGGGTGAGTACCTGGCACTGCTCGTGTACGTCGTGACCGAGCCGGGCAAGCGGCCCATCACCTACGACACGTCACGGACCCTGCTGGTCGCTGCGGACTAGACCGAAGCGGAACGGGCTGCGTAGCGGCTGACACTAGCCGGAAGCAGCGCCGCCGTATCAGGCTAGTCACTGACCTTCAGCATGCCGATCGAGCGGAGCCCAGACATGTACAGCCCCACGGACCCGCGCGCAACGCTCGCCCCTGCTCCGCCCGCCACCACCACGACATCGGCGGTCAGTTATCCCGCCGACTACGTGATCTTCCGCGACGCGCCGCCGGCAGTCGTGGACGCCGCCGGGAGCAAGCACTGGTACGCCCGCGGTCAGAACTTCGTCGTGGGCTACTCCGACTGCGCAGGCGCCATGACACTGCGCCGCGTGAGCCAGCCCGACGAGTGGCTGCTGCTGCAGCCCGGCGCGCAGACTAGCGCCCGCATCACGGCCGCCGGCGAGATCACCAGCACCGAAGGCTACTGCCTTGCGGTGATCCCGCCGGGCGACAGCGAGATCGAGGTGACCGGCCACGGGCCGATCGTCCGGATCTTCACCAGCAACGCCGCCGACCTGTGCGCCCTAGCGATCAACGCCGGCTCGTATGACCACGAGCACCGCAACGTGGCACCGCCGGAGCCCTGGCCCGCCGCGCCCGACGGGCCGCGAGTCCGCGTCTACGACCTGGACGTGCCCAGGGCCGACGGCAGGCTGGGACGGATCTGGCGCTGCTCCACGCTGATGGTCAACATGTCGTTCCCGATCGAGGGCCCGCGGGACGACACGAAACTGTCGCCGCACTCACACGCCGACTTCGAGCAAGGCTCACTCGTCGTGGCGGGCGAGTACATCCACCACATCAGGTGGCCCTGGACGCCGGACCGGCGCATGTGGCGAGCCGACGAGCATGAGGTCTGCGGCAGCCCGTCGCTGACGGTGATCCCGCCTCCGGCCATCCACACGTCGCAGGCGATCGGGCCCGAGACGAACCACCTGATCGACATTTTCGCGCCCCCCCGCCGCGACTTCTCCGAGCGGCCTGGCTGGGTGCTCAACGCCGCCGACTACCCGGCACCGCCGACCGCCGGGTAGCGCCCGGACGCGATCGCGGCGCTGGCACCGACGCGGCGCGCTTTTGAGGCTTACGACGCGGCCCGACCGGGTATGGACAATCGAGCCTGTCCCGGCGCCTGGCGTGCGGGAACTGTCTTATGTCGGTCCCGGGTCAGCGAGATCTGGCTGCGCCTGCTGACTCAGTGCCCCGGCCGCGAGCCGACCTGAGAAGGGAACAGGATGGACGGCCTGCCGATCGGCGACTATGCGCTGCTTTCGGACCGCCGCTCCGCAGCGCTCGTAAGCCGTAATGGCTCCGTGGACTGGCTCTGCTTCCCTCGCTTTGACGGTCCGGCGGTATTCTGCCGCCTGCTCGACCCCGCTGGCGGGTGCTTCTGGATCCGGCCTGCTGGCGAGTTCCGCGCCAGCCGCCGGTACGTGCCT
>JASHSZ010000396.1 GCA_030040815.1 Streptosporangiaceae bacterium | reverse complement strand
TCCCGGCAGCGACGGACATCCATGGAACGGTCGGCCGAGACTGACCCTGGACTCGCCGGGACTCGGCGGGACAAGATCTAGAACCCGCACGACGCTGACCAGGCTACCTCTGGCCCGTACGGACAAATGGCGGACAGAAAGCGTCTTTCACGTCGCCGTCATTGGAGAACCCGCAGGTCAGCGACGATTCCGATGGTCTGGCGGAAACGGTCTGTAAAACCGTCGGCTCAGCCTACGTTGGTTCGAACCCAACACCTGCCACCACCAGCGAAAACGTGGTCTGACCTGGGATAACTGGGCCGGATCTGATCTTGTTAGCCGTTCCGGTATGGACGGCTGGATGCGGTCTGAAGCGTGTCTGTGCGGCTGGCTGTGCCTAATACGTGCCGAAGTTTCCGGCGTCCGCAGTATGGCTCCGCTGATCTACGAACCAGTGCCAGGCATGGTTGCCCGCTCAATGCGGCGCTTGGCTTCGTCCTGCTGGCCGGAGATGCACCTGACGTAGACCCGCAGCAGGACTGCGACGCTGTGGCCCTGCGCCGCCCGATTGAGCTGTAGCTGGATCAAGGCGGCTCCGCTGCGCTCCATCGCTACGGCGCCGCCCGCGCCGCGCTCTGGCTTGCGGCCCCGCGCGGGAGCGCACCGCATCCCACGCAGTACAGACCCTTGCCGTGGTCTGGCCACCTCCCGCTGCCCGATTGTCGGGCGTCCGTGAGCGATGACGCAAACCCTGCCATCCGTCAACACGACGGTCGGAGACTCGTCTGAAGAACGCCGTGCGCGGACGGTTCTGTCGTGGTTGCCGCACCCACTCGGGAGGCTCCTGTCGCCTGCAAACCCCCTACGGCAGTTATGCTGCGAGTCGCCACTAGCACCGCTGCCCCTATGGGCCATGGAGTCCTGTGTATCGACGATTAACCGTCGGTCGTGCCATCGTCGCAGTTGCTGTCGCGGTGGCCTTTGCCCTGATGAGCTGGGCCTTTGCCGGGTGGTGGATTGGTAGCCATCACGCTGGCGGCGATCCCGGCGGGCGGCTGATGGCGAAGCTGACACCGCTCGTCCGGGTGGTTCCCGGATTTGAGTCCGGTCAGATCCCGTGGATTACGGGAGGCGACGCCAACGGGGACTTCCCGCGAATCTACGCCATGAAGGTCGAGCCTCGGTGGGACAGCTGCGACGGCATGGCCGGGACCTTCGGCTGGGATCCGGCCCTGATCCAGGTCGGCTTCCAATGGGCGGGTAATAGCGCCAGCCTGACCAAGTACCTGAATCGGCGCCTCGTTCCGCGCGGACTAACAAGGGGGGGATCTCCGTGGTGGGGTGACTCCGGAGGTCCGGTCTGGGTCGGCCCGAGGCATGATGCGCCCGCCGAGGCAGTGGTCATCGAGCCTCCCGTTGGTGGCAGCGACCAGTGGATGGCCCTGATCGAGGCCAGGCCGGTCGGCAGGATCGTCGGCGGGTGCTAATGGCCAGGCTTCGAACTGCTCGAAGAATCGGCCGTCGGCCGCTTCCGGCTCAAACAGGGTAGGACACCGCGCACGTCTGACTGCCTCGCTTCACTTGATGTGCGACGGATCAGCTTCACTTGATGTGCGACGGACCCTAGGACTGGCTAGCTGCCTTTCTGGCGGTATCAGCGTTGCAGATGGATGCCGATGCCGGGGCTGGGGTCATCTTTGCTGATCGTCTCTTAGCGGAAGCTCATCGGCGTGGCGCAGTATGACTTTCCACTCGCCGTTCTCCCGCCGGTAGACCTGGGTGCAGCGCAGTGTCCTGCGTTTGGGCTGGTCGGCGGTGTGGCGGGTCATGTGCTCCAGGTCGACTGTGTACGCTAGGTCGTCGCCGACGGTGGTCACGACGTTCTCCGCGGCGCGGCCGGTGGCCTTGATGCCGGCCGAGGCCCAGTCGAGCCGGGCGCTGACCTGGTGCCAGCCTCGCTCGTAACCGCCGAACGCGCCCATGATGACCACGTCGTCGGCGTGTGACCAGAGTGCCTTGAATGGCTCTGGCCGTCCTTGCACCAGCTCACCCAGGGCGTCCTGGCACCGGGAGATGAAACCGTCCCAGTCGTTATCCACAGGTCAATGATGTCAGGGGCACGCTGTCCTTGGCAGTGCTGGAACGTCGGGCCCGGGCATGTGTGCTAGAACGCAGGGTCGCTGCTTCGGCCTTGTGCGGGGCGGTAGTTCGAGGCCTTGTGCCTCCTGATGTCACGGCTGGTCTTGCGGGCTGCGGTCATGACCGGGGCATCTGCGATGGTGATCTGTCCTGCCGGACAACGACCGGGTCCGTGTGCTGGAGCCGCCCTGTCCACTCGCAGGACCGGGGATCGCCGCCCGCCGAACCGTGGCAGGCCGACTGAGCAAGCCCGTGTCCGCTTTTGCCACGCCGCTGTACTGCCACCTGCTAGTCACGCTCGAGATGTCCGGCCGCCGAGGCCGCCGGGCGCGTCCACCAGTACGGCGACCGGCGCCTGTCCCGATCTCGGGACCAACGCCCCGGAATAGTCAAGACTTCAGGACCTTGTCCTCCGACTGCTCGCACCGTGGACTGCTGGTTCACGCGCATCAGCAGGGCAGGCGACGCAGATGGCTACAGGCTCGCGCGGGAAAGCGCAAGTAACGACCGGCACTCCGGCAACCCAGGTCGTCCGGTCGGTGCGAATGAACCGCTGGGTGATCCTCTCGGGCTACGCCTTGCTGGCCGCCTGCACTCAGCTCCTCTGGCTTGCCTACGCGCCGATCACGACCCAGACGCACCACGTGATGGGAGTATCCCAGGGCGCTGTCGGCGATCTTGCCGGAATCTTCCCGTTCATGTACGTCGTGGTCGCGCTGCCGGCCGGCCGGTGGCTCGACACTCGGTTCACCCGGGCGCTCAGCCTTGGCGCGGTCCTGACCGCTGCTGGCGGAG
>JASHSZ010000395.1 GCA_030040815.1 Streptosporangiaceae bacterium | reverse complement strand
CGTCGCGAACCTGCTCGCGGGCGCGGCGGATGTGCACGCGTTCGGCGCCGAGGACACCGGAATCGCCAGAGTGGCCGCCGCAGACGCCGAGCTCACCACGCTTGCCCGCCGGTCCGGGGTGGCAGCCGGGCTGGGCAGCGGCCTCACCGCCGCCGTGTCCGGCGCGGCGGTGTGGGGCGTGCTCGTGCTCGGGGTCGCTGCGGTCGGGTCGGGCGCGCTCGGCCGGGTGCCGCTGGCCGTGCTGGTGCTGACCGGACTCGCCTCGTTCGAGGCGGTGACCGCGCTGCCAGCCGCTGCCCTGCAGGTCGGCCACGCACGCACGTCGGCCCGGCGCATCGGCGCCATCCTCGATGCGCCCGACCCGGTCTGCGAGCCCGCCGACCCGCTGCCCGCGCCCGCGGGCCCGGTGACGGTCTCCCTGCGCGCGGCCAGCGTCAGCTACTCCGCCGGCGGTCGGCTGGCGATCGACGGCGTCGACCTGGATCTGCGGCCGGGCGAGCGGGTCGCGCTGGTGGGGCCGAACGGCGCCGGCAAGTCGACAATCGCTGCCGTGCTGCTGCGGTTCTGTGACCTGACGGCTGGCAGCGCGACGCTGAACGGTCACGACATCACCGCGTATGCGGCCGACGACGTGCGCCGCGTGATCGGCGGCTGCCCGCAGGACTGCCACGTCTTCGACACCACGATCGGCGAGAATCTGCGGCTCGCCCGGCCTGCCGCGACCGGCGACGAACTGGCCGACGTGGCCGAGCGCGCCCGGCTGCTGCCCTGGGTCCAATCGCTCCCGGACGGCTGGGCCACGCCCGTCGGCGCCAACGGCGCCGCGATCTCCGGCGGGGAGCGGCAGCGGCTCGCGCTGGCCAGAGCGCTGCTCGCCGACCCGGCGCTGCTGGTGCTCGACGAGCCGGCCGGGAGCCTGGATCCTGACACTCGCCGCGCGCTCATGACCGACCTGCTCGCGGTGACGGCCGGGCGTGCCGTGCTCCTCATCACCCATGAGATCGACGGGCTTGACCAGGTCGATGAGATCGTGGTCCTACGCCGGGGCAGGGTCGCCGAGCGCGGCAGTCACCAGCAGCTCGCCCGGGCCGGGGGCTGGTACCAGCGGATGTGGCAGGCAGCGTCGCCCGGCAGCGCCGTCAGCCGACGCGTGGCTCGCGCCAGCGGCTCGTAATCGGCAGCCGCCGGTCGCGGCCGAAGTTCTTGACGCTGATCTTCGGTCCCGGCGGGTACTGGCGGCGCTTGTACTCGGCCCGGTCGACCAGCCGGATGACCCGCTCGACGAGTTGGGGGTCATAGCCGGCCGTGACCAGTTCGGCCGCGCCCATGTCCTTCTCCACATAGTCATCGAGCAGCGGGTCGAGCGTGTAGTAGTCGGGCAGCGAGTCGGTGTCGAACTGACCGGGCGCCAGCTCTGCGCTCGGCGGCTTGGTGATCGAGTTCTCCGGGATCGGCGCTTGCGCGCCGCGCGCGGCGGCCTGCTCGTTCCGCCATCGGGACAAGTACCAGACCAGGGTCTTGGGCACGTCCTTGATCGGCGCGTACCCGCCTGCCGAGTCGCCGTACAGGGTCGAGTACCCGGTGGCCAGCTCGCTCTTGTTGCCAGTCGCCAGCACAAGATGGCCTTCGGAGTTGGACAACGACATCGAGATCATGCCGCGAATCCGCGACTGCAGGTTCTCCGCGGCCAGGCCATGCAGGTGGAGGCTGCCGAAGGCATCGAACATCGGCTTGATCGGGACCGTCCTGGCGCGCACGCCCTGCCGTTTGACCAGGTCCTCGGCGTCGGTGACCGAGTGGTCGGAGGAGTACTGGCTGGGCATCAGCACGACGTGCACCCGGTCAGGGCCAAGCGCGTCGGCCGCGATGGTCGCCGTCAGCGCCGAGTCAATCCCGCCGGACAGCGCCAGGATGACCGAGCTGAAGCCGTTCTTGCGCACGTAGTCCCGGGTACCGAGGACGAGCGCGCCGTAGATTTCGGCCAGGTCGTCAAGCCGGGGCCAGATCATCGGCGCGCCGAGCGCCGTCTCGGGGTCTGGTGCGGGCAGCGGTGCCAGCTCGACCCGCTCGATCGTCATGATCGCGTCGGACGCGGTTGCCCGCTGCTCCCCGGCGGGCAGCAGCGGGTCGGCGGGCGCCAGGTCGAGGTCGGCGAGCACGAGCGCCTCCTCGAACTGCGGTCCGCGCGCAAGCAGGCTGCCGTCGGGGGCCACGACGATGGAGTCACCGTCGAAGACGAGCTCGTCCTGGCCGCCGACCATATTCGCGTAGGCGAGCACCGCGCCGGCCTCGCGGGCGCGCCGCTGGCACAGCGCGAGCCGGACGTCGTCCTTGTTCCGCTCGTAGGGCGACGCATTGGGCACGACCAGCAGGCTCGCGCCTGCCTGGCGGGTGACGGCCACCGGGCCGCCGTCCTGCCACAGGTCCTCGCAGATCGCGACGGCGATGTCCACCGCGTCGCCGCTCGCCGTGGTGAGCCGGAAGACCGGCAGCGTGTTGCCGGGCAGGAAATAGCGGTACTCGTCGAAGACGCCGTAGTTGGGCAGGTGGTGCTTCGCGGAGGCGATCGCCACCCGCCCGCCGTGCAGCACGGCGGCCGCATCCAGCGGCGCGCCGGCCGGAACCCCGACCCGCGGCTGCTGGTCGGTGCGGCGGTCCAGGTAGCCGACGACCACGGCGACGCCGTCCAGGCCCTCGCTGGCCAGCCCCGCAGCCACGGCGTGCAGGCGCGCGATGGATGCGTCGACGAACGAGCGGCGCAGGGCGAGGTCCTCGACGGGGTAACCAGTGAGCGCCATCTCGGGGAACACCACGACGCGCGCGCCCTGCTCGGCAGCGCGCATCGTCCATTCGATGACCTTGTCGCTATTGCCAGCCAGGTCGCCCACCGTCGCGTTGACCTGTGCGAGACCGATCCGAAGCCGAGCCACGCAGCCAGCCTAACGGGCGCCGGCGGCGCTGTACGGCTGCGCGGGAGCGGTGGCGGCTCGGCCGGGGGCGAGTAAGGGATCCGGTAACAAGCCAGAAACATCGAGCGGGCACACTGTGGCAGTGGACAGGCAAGAGGAGTTCGTGCTGCGCACGCTCGAGGAGCGTGATATCCGGTTCGTCCGGCTGTGGTTTACCGACGTCCTCGGCTACCTGAAGTCGGTGGCGGTGGCGCCTGCCGAGCTCGAGGGCGCGTTTTCAGAGGGCATCGGGTTCGACGGGTCCGCGGTGCAGGGATTCGCCCGGGTCTACGAGGCGGACATGATCGCGCGGCCCGATCCGTCGACGTTCCAGTTGATGCCGACGGGCAGCGCTGCCGCCGGGACCGGCCGCATGTTCTGCGACATCCTCACCCCCGACGGCACGCCGTCGTACGCCGACCCGCGGTTCGTGCTCAAGCGGGCGCTGGGCCGTGCCTCGCAGCTCGGCTTCACCTTCTACACCCATCCGGAGATCGAGTTCTTCCTGCTCCGGGAGAAGCCGGAGCCCGGCCAGCGACCGCGGCCGATCGACGCCGG
>JASHSZ010000394.1 GCA_030040815.1 Streptosporangiaceae bacterium | reverse complement strand
CAGGTCCGACGGCAGGTTGCAGCCGTCGGCGAGCCGGGCGGCGATGCCGAGCGTCCGGTCGCCGCTGCCGCCGACGATAACCGGGAGCTGGCCAGCCGGCCGCGGGTAGCACGTCGTCTCCGGGAGCGAGACCCGTGGACTCCGGTACGGCTTGGTGCCCGGCTGCCAGAGTGCCCGCAGCATCTCGATCTCGATTTCCAGCAGGCGCAGCCGCGTCGCGGGCGGTGGGAACGGCAGCCCGAACGCCGCGTGCTCGCGATCCCACCATCCGGCGCCGACGCCGCAGAACGCCCGGCCGCCGCTGAGCGCGTCGAGGGTGGCCGCCGTTTTGGCCAGCACGCCCGGCGCGCGGAACGTCACCGGGCTGACCAGCGTGCCGAGCCGCAGGCTCGTGTCGAGACCGGCGAGCAGGCCGAGCGCTACCCACGGCTCGGGGATCGGCTCAAAGGAGCGGCCGACTTGCGGGATCTGGATGAGGTGGTCCATCAGCGCGATGCCAGCGAACCCGGCCTCCGCCGCGGCCAGCGCAACCGACGTCAGCCAGCCGGCCGGATCTTCTCCCCAGCCGAACCTGGAGACCTGCAGGACGAACGCGAGCCCGGCGGGCCGGTTGCGTTGGAGGACGGCGGCGCCACGGCTGCCCGGCGAGTGCGCCGGCTCCACGGCCTGGCCGGGCGCCGCGCGCACGACCGCGTCCCAGCCCTCGGTCGCCAGCCGACCTCCGGCCTCGCGCACCCGGTGCAACTGCTCGTCCAGCACGGCAGCGGGCACCGGGCGCTCGCGGGACCTGTTGCGCCGACGGCACACGGCGGGGTCGGTATCGCAGAGCACGGCGACGGCCGGCAAGCCAGCCCGGCGGGCGAGCGCCAGATAGGCAGCGCGACGGTCGGCGCTGAGGCCCAGGGTGTCCACCACGGTCGTCAGCCGCCGCCCGGTCCGGGCGGCGACGATCTGGTCTAGCAGCGAGAACGCGTCCTGCGACGCGTCCAGGTCGTGCTCCCCGCTGCCGACCACGGCTCGCAGCTGATCCGACGAGACGATCTCGCGCGGCAGGTAGTGCTGCGCCGCCCAGGTCGACTTGCCCGATCCCGAAGCGCCGACCAGCACGACGAGCGCGGGGTCGGGGATTGCGGCCGCCGGCTCGAGGTCGGAGTTCGCGTCCACGGTCATCAGCGTCGCAGATCGAAGCCTCCGGAGCCGAGAGCGACCGGCACCGCTACGGCCTTAGCGCCAGGCCCGACTCGATGGCCATCCAGGTGAATTCCGTTGTGTCGCGGCCCCGCGAGTCCGGGTCATCCTCGTATTCCGACGCTTCCTCTGGCCGTTCCCTGACCCGGAGCGCCTCGCGGACGATCGGTTGCCACCGCTGGCCGAACGCGGTCAGCGCGTAACGCCCCGCACCGCTCTTGGAGGTCAGCGCGCCGGTGGCGAGCAGATGGTGCAGCCGGCCCACGCCGAGCACGCACCACGCCGCGGCCTCCGGCTTGGCCGCGCCGACCGGATGGTCGCGCAGCTGCTCGCCGACGCCCGCCCAGTAGGCAGTCAGATTGCCGTGGCTGTACGCCTGCAACACGCCGTCATCGGCCCACACGTCAGCCTCTGTCAGTGCGGGACCGCGGATCACGACCGCGCGTCCCGCCAGCTCATGCCAGCTCACCGGGTCGACATCGAACCGCCCTGCAGGGCGGAACGACCCGTCGAACATGCACGGCAGGTCGCAGCACTCCGCTGGCGGGGTGGCGAGGTCGCGGCCCAGCACATGGAAGCCGTCGAAGTGCGGCTCGGGATACGCGTCGTACACCGCGGCGTGCACCGATGCCAGCGCCTCCAGCTGGTCAGCGCTTGGCCGCTCGGCCAGCACGGCGGTGAAGTCGATGTCGCTCTGGCCGGGGAAATACTCCCCGAACGCCAGCGAGCCGCGCAGGTACAGGCCGGTCACCAGGCCTGGTGCGCGGCCGTCGATCAGCTCAAGGAACCGGCCAGTGATCGCGGTGACCCTGGCCGGCAGCGACACGTGCTCAGGTTACCGATAGCGGAGCGTGCCCCGGTCGATGACGACGGTGCCGTCCTCCTTGGCCGTCTGGAACTGAGCGGTGTTGTCCTCGCCCGACCAGATGGAAACGACCAGCGACTCGCCAGGCAGGACCGGGCGGCTGAACCGGCCGGACATGAACGCAAAGCGCGCCGGATCGGAGCCGCACACCTCGTGCAGGAGCACCCGGCCGGTGAATCCGTAGGTGCACAGGCCGTGCAGGATCGGCCGGCTGAAGCCGCCCCTGGCGGCGAACGCCGGGTCGGCGTGCAGCGGGTTGCGGTCCCCGGACAGCCGGTACAGCAGCGCCTGCTCGGGCCTGGTCTGCACGGTCACCTTGTGATCGGGCGCTCGATCCGGCAGCTGCCAGGCCGGCGCGGTGCCGCGATTACCGCCAAACCCGCCCTCACCGCGGATGAATGTACTGCTCGTCGTCGTCACCACCGGCTCGCCGGTCGCGGGGTCGACCGCACGGTTTTCCGTCTCGATGAGGGCGCCCGAACCCTTGTCGTAGATGCCAGTCACCGTCGCCGAGGTGCGCAGCGTGCCCTCGACCGGCAGCGGCTTGTGCAGCTCGATGGACTGCTCGGCGTGCACGAGCAAGGCCCGGTCGAAGTCGCCGAGGCTGCCGGCCGGCCGGGCCTGTGCGAGCAGCACACCGTAGGTAGGAAGCACCTGCTGCTGCACGCCTGCCGTGTTCTCGGTGGTGAACTGCAGCTCCTGCAGCGGATCACCCAGGCCCGCCCCAACCCCGATCGCGTACAGCAGCGCGTCCGT